>JAITCS010000082.1 GCA_031282935.1 Cellulomonadaceae bacterium | reverse complement strand
GTCGCAATCTTTCAGCGAGGGCGCCATCGGCTTTTCAACAAGCACATTCTTGCCGGAGCGGAGCAGGTCAATGGTTGTCCATGCGTGTTCACCTGGGGGCGTGCAATTCGCGACCAAATCAATATCATCGCGCGCTAATAATTCTTCATAACTAACAACCTCGGCGTCTGTGAGGTTGAAGCGCTCTTTCTTTTCCTGGGCGCGTTCCTCGATAATATCCATCAGCGCTACTATTTTACAAATCTCTGGGAATTGCAAAAAGGCCCCAATATGGGCTGCTGAGATGTTACCTGTACCAATAATCGCCACGTTGAGCATGTGCCCAAGCCTAGTGCATCCCGGCCGCCGTAGCGGCCTAGTTGGCGCGAGATTCAGCCTGAAGCGAGCCGCCGATTCTGCCAAAGCTCACCGCCGATTCTGCCGAAGCGGGCCGTGATTCGACGGAACCCGCCGCGCGTTTCAGCGGAACCCGCCGCGCGATTCAGCGTCAGCACGCAACCCCACAATCACGCCTACGGCTTAATCTCTGGCTAAAACGGGCAGTGCGACTAAAATAAGAAATGTGAACACCCAACTGCGCTCGTCGGCCAGATTCTCCGCCTTAGGGGAGGGTCTGAACGGTCGAAATCCTGGTGCTTTAGGGGCGCTGAGTCCCGTTGGGCATTTTGCGCCTGAGCCGCCTGGTGCTCCGGGTGCGCCTGGGGGTCCTGGCGGGCCTGGGGGTGGCACGGGCACGGGGTTGTTGGAGCGCGAAGAGGTGCAAGAGCGCCTCGACGATGGTGATCACGAACGGTTCGCCCATTACGTGCGCAAAGAAAAGATAATGGAATCGGCTGTCACTGGGCGTCCGGTTATCGCCTTGTGCGGCAAGATTTGGGTGCCCGGGCGCGACCCGGACAAGTACCCGATTTGTCCCACCTGTAAGGAAATCTACGACGGCCTGCGCCAGCCGCAGGATGGTGACAACGGTAAGGACGGCCCCAAGAATCCCGCCTAGTCGGCGGGCGCCCCGATTCGGCGAACGCCTCCTGGCCGGCGAACGACCCTGCTTCGGTGAGGTACCGCTCGCCCGCCGCTGCTGGCCGCCGCTTGCGGGCAGGTGCGTTGCTGCCGGGGTTTCGACAGGCGGGCGCGCGGAATAACGCGCGTCAACCGCCGGCTTTGGTTACTGCGAGTTTATGAATCGCCACTGCTGGCCGCCGCTTGCGTGCGGGTGGTGGCGTTGCTGCCGGGGTTTCGGCAGGCGGCGCGCGGAATAACGCGCGTCAACCGCCGGGGTTTCGACAGGCTCAACTGCCGGGGTTTCGGCAGGCGGCGCGCGAAATATCGCGCGTCAACCGCCGCTTTAGGAGGCGCGCGCTTGGAGGTTGACGAAAGTGGTGGGGATAATCGGCTCGCCAGGGGAAACGTCCAGGGCCTCGGCAGGCAGTTCGGCGCGCGAGGCCGCATGGCGTTCGATGGCATTGTGAACCCCGTACGCACCAATCCACCGCGAGTCAATGGCACCGGAGGAAACCAAAGGCACCAAGAGCGGGCGCACATCGGAATCGCCTGGCCTCCAATGAGCGACAGCATCGTTGTCGCCCTGGAAAACCAATTCCTCAACGGCTTTGTGGTCGCCGTCCAAACGCCGCCCGGCGTTCTTTCGCCCCGCCTGCGAACCCTTGCTTGGTGACGTTTTCGCCACACCCTCCAAAATGCCCTGGGAGTTGGTGCGAGCCGTGAGCTTGTACACCATCTCACAGGTCACAGCCCCGGAACCAGTCACCACGGAAGTGCCAACCCCATAAGTATCTATGGGGTATTCCGCTAATTCGGTAATCGCATATTCATTCAAATCAGAGGTGACAGTAATCTTGGTGTTTTTAGCACCTAACTGATCAAGATGATTGCGGGTTTCCGTGGCCTCTGGCCCCAAATCCCCAGAATCAATCCGAACGGCAGCCAGCGCGGCACCCCCGGCTTTTACCGCGTTCTCAACCCCGTTTTGTAAATCATAAGTGTCAACCAACAAAGTGGTATCAGGCCCAAAAGCGGCAACCTGCGATTTAAAGGCAGACAATTCATTATCGTGCAATAAAGTGAAAGAATGTGCCGCCGTGCCCACCGTATTTAGTCCGTAACGTTTTCCGGCCTCCAAATTAGAAGTACCAACAAAACCCGCAATAACCGCCGCACGGGCCGCCGCGACCGCCGCCTGCTCGTTCGCCCGCCGCGAACCCATCTCAATGCAGGGCCGCCCATGCGCCGCCGCCGTCATTCTGGAGGCTGCCGAGGCAACCGCAGAATCGTAATTGAGAACCGACAAAATCAACGTTTCCAGAATACAAGCCTCAGCAAAAGAACCCTCCACCTGTAAAATGGGGGAGTACGGAAAATAAATCTCCCCCTCGGCGTAACCCCAAATATCACCAGTGAACCTATAGTTGGCCAAATAGTCTATAGTTTGCGCGTTGAAAACATCATTCTTGCCCAAATACTCCAGGTTGGATTCATTGAACTTGAAATGCGCTAATGCCTCCAGTAATCGGCCTGTTCCAGCCACCACTCCATAACGGCGGCCCGGCGCAAGACGCCTAGTAAAACACTCAAATACACAATGCCGTGAAGCATTACCATCGGCTAAAGCCGCTTGCAACATTGTTAACTCATATTTATCCGTGAGCAATGCGGTGTTAGCGCGCGCCGCCGGGGGCTTCACAGCCGGAACCTCGCCCGCCGGGGAACAGCCGTCAGGGCAGCCGCAAGAAGGCGGGTCAATGGTGAAACCGCCCGCAGGCCGAGATAACGAACCGGGCAGTGGGCGCGCTTCGGAGTGCATACTGGTCATTATAGGGCGCAACGGCGTATTCTGCGGAGGAAGTGCAATATAATGGTTTCGTGCCGCCAACTTTGCATGCCGCCCCCGCGACCCTGGAACGCCCAGAGGTTGAGGAGCTGCTGCGCCTTGACCAGCCGTGGACCGTGCGGGTTTGGAATGACCCGGTGAATCTGATGGACTATGTGACCTACGTTTTTATGAGCCATTTTGGGTACCCGCGGGCCCAGGCGGAGGATTTGATGTGGCAGGTTCACAATGAGGGCAGCGCGGCCGTGGCCACCGGGAACCGCGAGCAGATGGAGGTTCATGTGCAGGCGATGCATCAGGCGGGTTTATGGGCCACGATGCACCAAGAAGGATGAAATGCGCACGGGTTTGGCGGATTGCGGCGTTGTCACCCGCTCCGAAGCACCGCCTGTGCTACTGCGGGGTTCCGCCTTGCACTCCACTCAAACCGAGCACATTTAGGAGGTACATGCTTTGACGCCGTTTTATGGGGTGGCGGGCGGCTACGGGGCCGTCTGGGAAGCGCCCGAGATTGAGGCTTTTGCCGGGTTGGCGGCGGAGATTTTGCCGCCCTTGCGTGCGGTAATGGAACGCGGCGTGATGGATCGCGGAGACGGAACGGGACGCACCGAGATGGAACGCGACGGGATGGAACGAGCCGAACACGCCGACCGCAAAGAAACGAAGTTCGGCGGCGAGAACCGGCTAGCCGACGACGACGCCGCCAGCGCAGCCACGGACACGGACACGGACAACCGCGACCCGATAGCCGACGCCGAAATCTTGGCGAGCCTGGACTTCACCCCGGCGGGCGACTTGGCTAAGCAATTCGACGTGGCCGCAGGTGCCGCCCCAACCTTTATTAACGACAACGCGGCAGATTTTTCGGCCACCAGAGCGACCCCCGACATTACCGAATCTCCGCTAATAAAGCGACTTTTGCCCCCAGCCAGCAAATTCGACGCAGGCGTTGCAAAAGAGTTCCGGTATTTAGCGCAAACCGAAATAGCGAAAAACAAAGCTGAAAATCTGGAACTGTTTATCAGGCTGCTGCTCGAAGGCGCAAGAAGAAACGGCCGCATAATCGTACAAAAAGAACAAGCGCAAGCCGTCGCGGCCGCGTTGACGGATTTCCGGTTAGCGGTGGCCACGGAACTGGGCATCAAGGATGAGGCGGACGCGCAGCGGCTGGACGCCGAGGCGATGCGGTGGTCGGCGCAGGCGCAGCATGGCAACCTGCCGACGGTGGCCTCGGACTATCAGTTCTTGGCCAGCGTGTACCTTGTCGCAGGTTTGGCGCAAGAATCACTAGTCCAAGCTATGTTAGCTGACCTAGAATAGTAGGAAATACGCCAGTTTCGGCGTGGCGCCGCGCGGTCGCGACGGGAAATTGTGAGATGTTGCTCACAATGGGAGTTTTATGGCAATCCGCTGAGTTCGCGGGCGATAAGCTAATACAATGAACAACGCCCCCATCGGAGTCTTTGACAGTGGTGTCGGTGGCTTAACGGTGGCGCGCGCGATTTTGGATCAACTGCCTAATGAGGAAATCCTTTACATTGGCGATGAGGCGAATGCCCCCTACGGC
This sequence comes from Cellulomonadaceae bacterium, assembly GCA_031282935.1. Lineage (GTDB taxonomy): Bacteria > Actinomycetota > Actinomycetes > Actinomycetales > Cellulomonadaceae > Xylanimonas. The sequence continues at coordinate 859 of JAITCS010000082.1, read as the reverse complement.
CCCAAACCGCTTGGTGCTGTGCGCGCGATGGCGCTCGCGGTGATGGATCGGTTGGTGGATGAAGGCGTAAAGATGCTGGTCATCGCCTGCAACTCGGCAACGTCTGTGGCTTTGCCTGATGCCAGGGAGCGCTACGAGGTGCGTCGCGGCATCCCGGTGATCGAGGTGATTAGGCCAGCGGCGCGGCGGGCGGTTTTGACCTCGCGATCTGGCAAGATTGGGGTTATCGGCACGAAAGCCACCATTGAGTCGAAAGCATATGAGGATGCCTTTGAGGTGACCCCCGGTTTGGATATCACTGCGCAGGCTTGCCCGGATTTTGTGCCCTTAGTTGAAAAGGGTATTACCTCCGGCCCGGAAGTTATGGCAGCGGCGAAAGAATACTTAACTCCCGTGAAAGCCGCCGGGGTGGACACTTTGGTTTTGGGGTGTACCCATTATCCGTTGTTGTCGGGCGCTATTCAATACGTTATGGGCCGGGATGTGCATTTAGTTTCTTCGGCTGAAGAAACTGCGAAAGACGTTTATCGGGCTTTGGTAGCTAACGATTTGGAGCGGGAACAGAATATCGGCGCGCCGAAACACCGCTTTATGTCCACTGGTAATCCAGAAAACTTTGAGAAATTGGCACGTCGGTTCTTAGGACCCGAGGTTGCTGCCGTGGCGCTGGTAGAGAGCTAGGGTGCCATGCTTATTAGAACCCTTGGCGTTACCGGGTCGGCCTCCGGCCCGCGTTCTCCCGCCTCGACGTACCTGTTGCAGGTGAAAGCGGCTTCAGTGGCCGCCGGGATCGCAGCGGGCACGGTTCGGCCAGGGACTCCGGTGCGGGACTGGTCGCTGATCGTTGATATTGGGCAGG
>JAITCS010000076.1 GCA_031282935.1 Cellulomonadaceae bacterium | reverse complement strand
GTGATTTCCCCGCAATGTATCGCGGTAATTGTCGGCGCCACTGCAATGCAGGGCCGCGAATCTGAATTACTCAGTAAAGCCTTGAAATGGATTGGGCTAATTCTAGTGGTCGGGATTCTGATAGTGGGATTCATGAATCCGTTACTTATGCCCTTAATCTCCCGAATCGGCAGCCCGCAGTAATCGTAATGGGGGTGAGCGCTGTGCCCACCCCCATTTAGTTATTCGGATACCTCGGCGTCATCATCCGGCGCGACCTCGGCGGGGGCGTCGGCAGGTGCGTCGGTGCCGGTTGGCGACGGTGTTGCGGTTCCGAGCGGCGTGGGCGTTCCGGTCACCGTGGGTGAGTCAGGCGGCGTCGGGGTAGGGGAGTCTATTGGGCTGACCTCCGGTGTACCCCCTGGCGCGGTCGGGTCATCACCAGCGGTATTGGTGTTAGGGGTATCGGTGTCAGTGATATCGGTGTCGTCCATCGAAAGCACGCCCGCTGCCCGCAAGAACGGCCAGGCCGGGGTCAAAAGCGGGCCGTGGTCGGGCCGCAGCGAAAGCTGGCCGTTGTCATCAAGTAACCAATCGCCCCAAACCATACCGCAAACTTCATCCTCACCCGTCGGATTAGCCCATACTCCAGCGCATCCATCATTATCGAAATATCCAGGCAGCAGTTGCCAGTCGGTCGCGTTACCGGTGTTCACGCGCAGCAACGGGTAAGCGTTCCAAACGGGTTGGCCTGCCGTGTTCCGCCGCGCCCAGCCAAACCAGCTCGGGTCCTGGTTCACAGACCACGGGTGCGAATCGCTGATACTTCGCGAATCGGGCAAGAAGCGTTGGGTAAAGATCGGCAGCCCGTTTTGGTCAAAGAGTTGCACCGCTGGGATCGGCTCGCCGTCCGCATCGAAAGCGAAGATGTTCCGAATCTGATTGCCGTCCTGCCACAGCCCCTCATCGGAGGTGGTGGCCGAACTTCCGTCATTCAGACCAGCTCCGTACCCGGCGTTCCAACCAGCCTGCCACTGGTTGCCGCTCTGACTTCTCCAATCTCGGCTGTTGGCGGCGTTCAGCGCGTACAACGGCACCACCAGGATCAATGCGATGGCCGACATGGCCTTGGCCGCAGTGGCCACCCAACCCCAGTGTCGCCATTGGCCGCGCCCCCACTGCACACTTACCGCAATCAGCAGCAGAATCAGCAGGAAGGTCGCCAGATTGGAGGGGAGCAGACCACCCCGACCGCCGAACAGCAACCCCAGGAACGCGCCGATAATCCAACCGCGCAACACCCACCACACCGCTTGCAGCTCGGTGCCGAGTTCGCGCAGGCGGGCCCAGGATGGCGTGCTGGTTATCGGCGACCAGGCGGCGTCCCAATTCCCGCGCACCTTGCTTTCACCCGGCGCGCCCTCCGTTGCGCCATATTTCGAGGCGCCCTTTACGGCCCAGCGGCAGGCTGCGATGATCCCGACAATCCCCAACATGATCGGAATTCCGAAAGTCAAAAGTTCATTGCCACCACCGAGCGCCCATGTGAACGGCCATAAGAGCGCATAGGTCGCGATCAGGATCGCCGGAATGATGGCCCAGAGCCAACGCGCACGCCGGTTTTGCCGAATCCGGGAGGTCACTGTGCTGCTCTTGTCGCTTTTTCCTGGGCCGCCTGGTTCCACTGCGATTAGCGCAGGCAACCCAGCCGAGGTGCGCAATTCGTTGGCGTAGTGGGCGGGGGAGCCGAACACTTGCGCCGGATCTACGATATCCGGGCCGCGTTCACTTAAGGATTCGCCGAGATCGGATTCAAGGCCAGCGGAAATATCATTAGCGACCGACGGATCTAGGTCAGACAAATGGGAGCGCACTTTAGCGGCGTAAGCGTTGATAAACTCCATTGCTTCTTCTGAATTATGTTCAATGGTAGCCATTATTATTCACCCTTCTCAATCTGGGTTGGTAAAATCAGATGTGTTGTGCCCAATAACGCGCACATTGCACTTGCGAATTCCTGCCAAACTTCGCGTTGCTCGCTCAGCATTTGCAGCCCTAATGGGGTAATGCCATAGTATTTGCGGTGTGGCCCAGATTCTGAGGGCACTACATAACTTGTTAGCGCCCCGATAGTAAAGAGCCGACGTAGTGTGCCATAAACTGAAGCGTCACCGACTTCGGTTAGGCCACTATCTTGCAATCTTTTTATGACATCATATCCATATCCATCCCCTTTAGAGATAACTGCCAAAACGGCCGCGTCAAGTACGCCTTTGAGTAGCTGAGTTGCGTCCACCGGCGCTCCTCTCGGTTCCGAATAGTGTTCCGGTCGTCCATCTACATCTGACACTACTACGGTATGCGGAATATCGTCAAATCTGCACATCAGCGTGTCGCGGAATCGTCGTCTTGCCTTTGGGGCTATTCTGGGCTGGTGGCATCTGGTGATCGGCAGCGAGCAGCACTGCTTTCTGGGGCCATTGCTGCGTTCGGGGTGGCTCAGTTGGCTGGGGGTTCTGATTCGGAAGGGGGTCACCCGTATCGGCATACTGGGCTTGGCCCGGCGGTGGAGGCGCGTTGGTTGACGGCGGTTGGGCGGTTGGTTGCGGAAATGCGGCCCGATTTGGCTCCGCAATTATTGGCGCATTTGGGAATCCAGGGATTGCCCGTGCGGCGGCAAGGCGATTACGATTCCGGGGATTCTGCGGATTTTGCGAGTTCTACGGGATCTACGGATTCTGCAAGTTCGTTGGGTTTCGCAGATTCTACCGATTTTGCCGAATTTACAGATCAAAATTTACTGCGCGGCCTGAGCATCGGTGAAATTGGTGTGGTTTATGAAGCGCTTATTGCCTTATCAGATCAGCATCGCCGCCGCGCGCAAGGCCAGTATTTTACACCAGACGATGTTGCGAAATTTTTAGCGGCTCAAGCTATGGAAATTCATCAAAAGGAATCAAATGCCCAAGGAATTTGGCTAGACCCTTGTTGTGGTGTTGGTAATTTGGCTTTCCATCTGACCGCCGCAATGCCAGACCCCGCCGAGTTTATTAGTAGTAAACTCGCGCTGATAGATATTGACCCCCTTGCGCTCAAAATGGCGCAAGCCCTCTTAGTGGCAAACTTTGCTGCCCCCGATGATCAAAAAGCGCTCCCTGCGCTTGTGAGCCGCAGCCAAGCCAGGGACTTTCTCTCGGCAGCCCCGTTACCACAGCATGATTTTGTGATAGTGAATCCGCCCTACTCGCAAACAGAAAGACGGTTCGATTGCGTTACGGGTGCAATAGGAGAAACATATGCCTACTTCCTTGAAAAAGTAATTCGAGAAAGCAAAGGATTTGTTGCCATCACCCCAGCGGCTCATCTGGGGGGTAAAAAATACCGACCTTTGCGCCACCTGCTGCAAAACACCACCGGAGGCACCGCTTTCGTGTTTGATAATGTACCGGATACCGTTTTTCGAGGGTATAAGTACGGTTCAACTAATACATCGCGCACTAATTTCGTGCGTGCGGCGATTACGGTTTGCGCCCCAACGCCCAGGCAATGGGGAGTCACCCCGATATTGCGTTGGACAAACCGATCGCGGGCTAAAATGTGGGCTAATGCAGCCCAGTACCTGCTCCCGCTCAGGTTTGGACCTAATGGGGAATGGGCCAAAATAATGCCCGGCACGGAAAAGGTTTGGGATCACCTGGCCAAGAGTTCCCAAACCTTGGCTGACCTTGTCACAAAGGAACGCACCGAATATCAGCTAGAAGTCGCCGCGACCCCAAGATATTACATTTCCGCAACCAAAAGATCGCTAAATCGAACGTCGAAACATACGTTGTATTTCAAAACGGAAACTGAGCAAAATAGGGCGTATATCTTGCTGAACAGTTCCATTCCGTATTGGTGGTGGAGATGCCTTGATGGTGGAATCACGCTAAAATTGCAGACCCTGCTCTCGACACCAATTCCCGAGAATCTGGCAGTGTCGCCGAACCTAGTGGCTAAATTAGCGCAAGATGAATATGAGTCAATAGTGGTCAAAATGAACGCTGGCCTGGCATGTGAAAATGTGCAACGGCCTGGCAGCCTGGTAAATGATATTGATGCGATATTGTTGCAAGGTATTCCTTACGATTTCACCAAGGTGTACGTTTCCGATATGTTTTCTGCCTTTAGCCAATGAGTTCTTGCGCGCTGCATAGGCCATTTGCAAGGCAATCTGGTGCCAATTCCGCGTAAATCGGGGCGCACTTACAGTCTTTTGGCGCAGGAATCTGCGCATGTTCAACCGAAATAGCCGCCAACACTGTTAGGGTTTGGGCGTGACCGCTGCAGCCGCGCCACCTCACACGGGTGGACGCCTTAGGGATTTCCGCTTCGAAATCGAAAGCGTAGCCGGGATGGCGCGCGCTGGTGTCATCCACACTCCGCACGGCGACATCTTGACCCCAACGTTCACAGTGGTGGGCACACATGGTTTCGTCAAGTTTCTGAGCCCGGAAGCCCTGCACTCAATCGGCACCCAGGCTATGCTCAGCAACGGTTACCACTTGTTTCGCCACGCGGATCGCGTGCAGCGGGCAGGCGGGTTAGCGGCGGAATTCGGCTGGAATGGACCCACAGTAACGGACAGCGGCGGTTTCCAGGCGATGAGCCTCGGTAGCGGGTTGGGCAAGGTTATTTCGATGGACAGGGCCGACATTGCCGACGCGCGGCGCCCGGCTCCGGTGGAGGAAAGGCTCGCGCGGGTTACTGATGAGGGGGTTTTGTTTCGGCACCCCAGCGATGGGCGGCTCGATTTGTTCACCCCGGAGGTTTCGATAAAGGCCCAGTTTCAGTTGGGGGCAGATATAATTATGGCCTTTGACGAATTAACTTCCATTGGGGATAGTTACGATTACAATGTGCAGGCCCTAAATCGTACCGAGAAATGGGCGCAGCGTTCCCTAGATTGTATTCGCAGTTTGCAATCCGACCATCCCGAAAAGCCGTATCAGGCTTTGTATGGCATTTTGCAGGGTGCGCACTATAAGGATTTACGGGAATCCACTGCCACTGTTTTGGGCGCAATGGGTTTCGACGGTTACGGGTTAGGTGGTGCCTTTGAGAAAGAGCAACTCAGCGATATTTTGTATTGGACTAATTCTATTTTGCCTGCGCACAAACCTCGGCATTTATTGGGGTTAGCGCGGCCCGATGATATCTTTGTGGGCGTGAGCATGGGGATTGACACCTTCGATTGTGTTTCCCCCACCAGGGAGGCGCGACACGGGCGGCTGTATACCTCAGATGGGCACATCAACCTGATGCGCTCCCAATTTCGGGAGGATTACGGGCCGATTGAGGCAGGTTGCGATTGTCCGACCTGCAATCAGGGCATATCAAGCCCGGTTTGCGGAAGCGAAAATCATATTCCAAGAGCGCTGATTCGGAAATTACTAAGGTCGCACGATCAAGGCGAAAAACGGCTAGCCTATCAGTACACCTCAACTCATAACGTGCGTTTCATCCTTCGGCTAATGGAAAATATCCGCGAAAGCATAAAAAACGGCACCTTTGCAGAGTTCCGCCACGAATGGCTAGCCCGCTACTACCGTTAAACTCTATAGCCCTTGCCAGGCTGGCTTGCTTTCGTAGGTGTTGCGGTAGTAGCTGCCGAGTTGGAGGCGCGAGGCGGCCGCTTCGTCAACCAAAATGGTAGTGTGCGGGTGCATTTGCAGCACGGTCGCTGGCCACATGGCCGAGATTGGGCCTTCAACTAATTGGTGTACCGCTTCGGCCTTCGCCTTTCCGGTGGCAATCAGGATAATGTGCTTGGCCTCCATAATGGTGCCCAGCCCTTGGGTTAGGCAATGCTGCGGCACTTGATTAATATCGTTATCAAAGAAGCGCGCGTTGTCTTCCCGAGTTTGCGTGGTCAAAGTTTTAATGCGGGTGCGCGAGGAAAGGGATGACCCTGGCTCGTTAAAGGCAATATGACCATCAGTGCCAATGCCTAAAATCTGAATATCCACCCCACCGGCAGCTTTAATTGCGGCCTCATATTCGGCGCATGCCTTTGGCAAATCATCGGACAACCCATTGGGGCCCTGAACCTGATCAGCGGGCCAATCCACCCGCGAGGCGATCTCTTTTTCAATCACATTGCGATACCGCTCGGGGTGCTCCGGCGGCAACC
>JAITCS010000051.1 GCA_031282935.1 Cellulomonadaceae bacterium | reverse complement strand
TATGGCTACATCAGGGACGACAACGGCAACTGGCGGGCAAACATATTCAGTGTCCCAATTATCGGGGGCGGCGATGGCGGCCTCTTCACTTGCGCAGCAGACCTAGATAAACTGTGGCGGGCTGTGTTTGCGAATAAGGTTTTACCCGCAGAAATGACAGATCAGTTCTTGGCGCCACAAGTGCGAATGGGCAAAGACGAGGAAAACAGCACCGCTTATGGGTTGGGCGTGTATGTCAAAAACACTAATGACAACCCGGTCTATTACGCGGTTGGTGGAGATTTCGGAATTGAGTTTTTCACCGCGTATTTCCCGAAGCAAAGAATTGTCGCATCTGCCTTGGGTAATACAGAATTGAATAGCTACCCTCTACTGGAGGCAATCATTACCGACCTCTCAAGTACCCAACCATAAATGAACAGGCAACAATTCTAGGCCGCACGCCGCAACCGCAGCGAATTACTCACCACTAACACTGAACTGAGTGCCATCGCCCCGCCCGCTATCATCGGGTTGAGCAGCCCTGCCGCTGCCAAAGGAATCGCTAGGGCGTTGTACGCGAAAGCCCAGAACAGGTTTTGCTTAATGATTCGCAAGGTTTGGCGCGAGAGTCGAATGGCAGTTGCAGCCGCCTGCAAGTCGCCAGTCACGAGGGTGATGTCGCTGGCCGCCATCGCAGCATCGGTGCCGGTGCCCATCGCCAGCCCGAGGTCAGCGGAAGCTAAGGCGGCGGCGTCATTTACGCCGTCACCGACCATCGCCACGCGGCGCCCTTCACTTTGTAACCTTAGGACGGCGGCGGCCTTCTCTGTGGGCAACACGCGGGCGATCACATCGGTTTCGGCGATCCCAGTGGCCGCAGCGGCTGCTTGGGCAGCTCCGAGGGAGTCGCCGGTGAGCAGCATGGGTTTGAGGCCCAGGTTTTTGAGTTCAGTTATCGCAGCGTGGGAGGACGCTTTCGGTGGGTCAATCAGCCCGATAACGGCGGTGGCGGTGCGCAGTTCACTTCCCGGTTGCGAAAGCGCGACGACGACGGTGGTGGCGCCTCGGGATTCGGCGTCGCCAACTGCTTGTGCTATTTCAGCTGGGATTTGCGTTCCGATGGTTGCGAGCCAGTTTAGTTGCCCAACCGCGATACTCACCGAGTCGTTGATCCGACCTTGGACTCCCCCGCCCGGAGAGTTAAAAAAGTCCGACACCACCAATGGGGCAGCGCTAACATTTCCTTGGGCGGCACTAGCCTGCGCTTGGATAGCCCGAGCGGCCACCACAATCGCCTGAGCCACCGGGTGCTCGCTGAAAGCCTCAACAGCGCCAGCATAAACCAGCGCCAAATCAGCCTCCTCGGGAGCACTGCCAGGGGCTGCCACACTCTCCACGGCGAGTTTGCCCATGGTGACTGTGCCAGTCTTATCAAGCACAATAGTATCAACCGACCGCGTTAGTTCCAGAATTTCGGGGCCCTTAATCAGCACCCCTAATTGGGCACCCCGCCCGGTTCCCACCAGAATTGCGGTGGGCGTGGCCAATCCTAACGCGCAAGGGCAAGCAATGATAAGCACTGAAACCGCCGTCATAAACGCATGGTTCACGTCGCCGGTAAATATCAGCCAGGCAAGAAAAGTGAGTAAAGATATCCCCAAAACAATGGGCACGAATATCGCCGATATCCTGTCTCCCAACCGCGCAATGGGTGCTTTCCCGGTTTGCGCTGCCGCCACTAATGCACTAATTCGCGCTAGAGCCGTTTCTGCCCCCACGGCGGTAGCTCGCACTAACAAGTATCCATCGGTATTAATCGTGCCGCCGATAACCGAACTGCCGCTGGTGACCTCAACCGGAACTGATTCACCGGTAACCAAAGAGGCGTCTATCGCGGAATTGCCGTGGATAACCACGCCGTCGGTGGCGATAATGGCACCGGGCGTGGTGGCGAAAACATCCCCTACCACTAAGCTCTCCACGGGAACCCGCCGCACCGCCCAACCACCGTCCGCGTTCCGAACCGGCTCCCCGTCGCTGTCCACCACCACTTGGTCTGCGTGCTTCGCGCCGAGGTCGAGCAGAGCTCGCAACGCATCCCCGGCCTTACGCCGCGCCCGGTGCTCCGCGAACCGGCCGGCCAGCAAAAAAGCCACCACCACGGCTGCGACCTCGAAGTATATGTTGGGCATAACCCACATGCCCATTTCGGTGTGCTCCATCAGGGAGTGAGTGCCGCCCCTGATCAGGTACACGAACGACCACGCCATCGCCGCGATAACACCCAGCGAAACCAGGGTGTCCATGGTCGAAGTGCCGTGCCGAGCCGCCTTGAAAGCGGCCCGATGGAACGGCCACGCCGCCCAAGTGGCCACCGGCAAAGAAAGGGCTGCTACCACCCATTCCCAACCGGGGAAATGCAAGGGCATAACCATCGAAATCACTAATACCGGCAAAGCCAAAATTGCTGCCACAATTAGTCTGTTCTTTAGCGCCCGCCCGGCGAGGTCAACATCGTGGGCATAGCCGCGATGGTGCCCGGAATCGCTATCCTCAACGGTATCGGACTCATTAGTGACAAGTTCATTTGCCAAGTTGTCTTGCTTTTGATTTGCGCCTAAGTAATTGGGGGTGACTAGGCTCGCGCCATAACCAGTCTTTTCCACTGCGGCAATAACATCTTCATTAGTTAGGCCGATTGGTGCAATAACATGGGCACTTTCGAGCGGAAGATTAACCGTGGCGGTGACGCCCTCAAGTTTATTCAGACTGCGTTCCACCCGGCCGACACAGGAGGCGCAGGTCATTCCTGATATTCGCAAATCAATTTCACGGAAAGCGTCAATTATTCCGTTTTCAGTTTGGATATCGCTGCGCGGGTCGGCACTCAAAGTGGTAGGCACCCCACAATTCTAGCCGAACGCGGATTTGAGAAACGCTGTGCGGCGCTAAGTGCTGATGGTTTCGACAGGCGGGCGCGCGAGTCACTGCGCGTCAACCATCGCATCACGATGGAGGTGGTTTCGACAGGCGGGCGCGCGAGTCACTGCGCGTCAACCACCGGAGTGCGGCGTTTTGTTTGCGGCTGGTGGTTTCGACAGGCTCAACCACCAGTTAGCGGCCCGTGATGGTTCGCCGCGCTGCTTCAAGCTCAACCACGGCAGCGAGCGCTGCACTGTGGGAGGGGTGTGAGGGGTCGGTGCGTTGCAGGCGGCTCTTGGCGTTCAAAAGGTGTTGGGCGATAACCTGAGCCTGCAATTCGGCCACGAGTTCCACACAATACTGCGCTAGTTGCTCGGGGCGATCCTCGGGGAGATTGGTCACAGCCAGGGAGCCGATTAAGTCCGCGAGGTCAGTGCCACCGAGTTCGGCCACCGTAGCCACCCAACCCCTGGCGCCTTGAATCGCGCCTGCCTGCACCCCCCCGGCGGCTTTTATGGCGTGGAAAACAGCGCCGAAAGCGGGCGCACTAAAAATGTCGGCACTAAGTTGATCGAATTGCACCGGAATCAGTTCTGGATATTGCAATACCGCCGCGAGCAAGGTTTTCTCAAGCCGTAAAATCGGGTTACTATTTCCGTTCGGGGCCCGCGCCGCAACCGTAGGATTCGAGCGCGTGTCCGCGCGCGCCGAGACCATCGAATTTGAGCGCGTCCCAGCCCGCGCCGCCCGCGAAACCTCGTGCCGCACCTGCTCAACATCCAGCCCGATCCAACCTGCCAACTCCCGCACATAGCCGCCCTGAAACGCGGTGTCTCGAATTTGGGCCACTATTGGCGCGGCAGCCCGCAAAGCCCCGATGCGACCTTCCACGGAGCCAAGATCGAACTGCGCCAATTTTGCCCTAATCACAAATGCGAACAGCGGCTCCCGGTTGGCCACCAAAGCTTTAACTGCGGCTGACCCTTTCGCAAGGCGCAATTCGCAGGGGTCCATTCCGGATTGTTCATTGGCCACAAAAGTTTGGGCGTAGAATTGGTGGTCTTGCCCGAAAGCTTTTACTGCCGCTTTCTGCCCGGCGGCATCACCGTCGAAAGTGAAAATGATTTCTCCACCCAGGCTGGCCCCATCGGAAAGTTGCAGACCGCTGCCCGGCACATGATCCCCCATGAGGCGCCGAATTACTTTCGCGTGTTCGGCGCTAAAGGCGGTTCCGCAGGTGGCCACGGCGGTTTGGATCCCGGCAAGCCACATGGCCATGACATCGGTGTACCCTTCGACGACGACGACTTGTTTTTGCGTGCGAATAGCATCTTTGGCTAAATCTAAACCGAATAAAACTTGAGACTTTTTATATAATACAGTTTCTGGGGTATTCAGATATTTGCCTTGTTTTTTATCCCCTTCGACAAATTCTGGTAATTCCCGCGCCCCAAACCCAATCACTTGAGAGGTTGTATCTCTAATAGGCCAAGTTAAGCGCCCCCGGAATCTGTCATAAACCCCGCGCGACCCTTGCGTCACTAATCCGGCTGCCGTCAATTCTGCCGCCGTGTACCCTTTGCCCATCAAATGTCGCGTCAAATTGTCCCAACCGGGGGGCGCAAAACCAATGCCAAACAGTTTCGCCGCCTCCCTATCGAAGGCCCGCTCACTGAGAAACCGCCGCCCAGGGCCCGCCTGCGCCGTTACCAACTGCGACTCGAAATAGTGCTGCGCCGCCTGATTCGCCGCCAGGGCACGCTGACGCATACTCTGATTGCTGCGCTCACTTTCGCGGTTGGCGCCGCCCTGTTCATAACGTAATTGCACACCAGTCAGGGCTGCCAAATGCTCTATCGCATCAGTGAAACTAAGGCCAGCGGTTTTTTGCAGATAATTAATAACATCGCCGCCCTCACCGCAACCGAAACAATGATATCGGCCTATTCCGGGGCGCACATAAAAAGAAGCCGACTTCTCTTCATGGAAAGGGCACAATCCCTTCAACGAGCCGATCCCAGCGTTGGAAAGGGCGACCTGCGCACCGATAACCTGCTCAATCTGAGCGCGCTCACGAACCAGGTCCACATCCTCACGCAGAATCAGGCCCGCCACTCCCCAAGTCTAGCTCGCTCGACCCAAAACCTGTGCCGCCTTACGGTAGTCGGGCAAGATTTTTTTCGCGATTAGCTTATTCCGCAGTGGGGCGTGAATGAAAGCGGCGCGGGCCGCATTGAGCGTAACCTCTTGCAAACTGGGCAAATCCCAACCAGCATCAGTGACCAGGTGCTGCATTTCGCCGGACATGCTGGTTCGGGACATGAGCCGGTTGTCCGTATTGACCGTGACGGTAAAGCCCGCGTTTTTGAGGCGGGTTATCGGGTGGTTGCGGTAGTTCGTGGCGCTGGCCGCGCCTGTTTGCAGGTTCGACGACGGGGCGACCTCTAGCGGGATGGGGCGATCCCGAACCCAGTTTGCCGTCGGGCCGAGCGTTATTTTGGGCGACAAACCCGGCGCTTCGCTGGGCGATAAACCCGGCGATTCGTTGCACGAAAAACCCTGCAATTCGCCGAGCGAAAAACCAGACGTTTCGCAAAAACCGCCAATGTCGTCAGTGATGCGCACCCCGTGGCCCAGCCGCACCGCCCGTCCCACCTGGATGGCGCTGGAGATAGAGGCGACCCCATCCCCCTCCCCGGCATGAATCGTGACGGGAACATGCTGCTCGGCGAGGCGACGAAAAACCTCCGGGCGCAAACTCGCGGGGAACCCGGCCTCCGGGCCAGCCAGGTCGAACCCCACCACACCACCGGGCTGGTCAGGGTTTAGGTGTCTTGCCGTCAAGTCCGCGATTTCGTCCCAGCGGTCATTTTGCCGCATGGCGCATAATATCTGCCTGGCCATAATAAAGTGGCCACTTTGCGCGGCTGCTTTCATGCCCTCCGCCAAGCCTTGCTGCACTGCCACAACCGCGTCATCTAGGCTCAGGCCCCCGGCTTGGTGCTGCTCGGGCGCCCACCGCTGCTCAGTGTAAATCACGTTGTCGGCGGCCAGGTCGAGCACCGCCTCACGCGCCACTTGGCGCAAAGCGTCTGCGGTCTGCATTACGGCGACAGTGTGCGCGAAAGCCTCCAAATACTGTTCCAGGGAGCTTTGCGTGATCCCGCCACCCACATGGAACCAGTCGGCGAGGGCGCTCGGGTCGGTGGTGGGCAGTTTGTGCCCGACAGCGGCTGCCAGGGTGATCACGGTTTCGGGGCGAAGGCCGCCGTCCAAGTGGTCGTGCAACAGCACTTTCGGTAAGCGCGGTATCATCTCGAGCAGGGTATCGGCGACGTTCATTATAATTTACGCTAAAGATGTAGGGCCGGGGTTTCCGGTGAGGGCGCCATGCCAGTGCAGCGCGGCCGTATCAGAGAACGACGCGATCTGGTCCACAACGGCACGCAGGCGGGCGGCGTCGTCGGGCGCCTGCCGCCAATCGGAGGCGAACTCGGGCTCCAGCACCTCGGGGGCGCGGGCGCTGAGCAACTCCATCAGTTCGGTGATGATTTCGCGCTGCCGCTGCGAGAACGGTTCTTGCTCGCGTGGGTACATCATGTAGGTGACGGCGATTCCTTTCAGCACCAGGATTTCGGTGGCGATGTCGGGCGGGATCACTAATTGGCCGTTGTATCTGGTGAGCGGCCCCGGCCCGTATTGTCCCCGCGTGGCCACCTGCGCTGCCCCGGAAAAGCGTCCGATCAGTGAGGATGTCGAATCCTTCAACGCTGCCAATGCCGCTCGGGTGCCGTCAAAACCTGGCCGCAGCAGCCCCGTATCTTTGAGCCGAACCAGGGCCTCGCTCAATTCGTCGGCGTCATTCCAGTGCCCGTACCAGTCCTGGGTGGAGGCGATCAGTTGCCAAACCTCGTCGGGGTCGTCAAGGAAACCGAAATTGACGCGGCCGCTCACCACTGCGTCCTCAACGTCGTGTACCGAGTACGCGATGTCATCAGCCAAGTCCATGATCTGTGCCTCGATGGAGCGGCGCGGGTGTCCGTCAGAATCGGCGAAGCTGAACGCCCGCACCCAGTTGAACACCGGCATGTCGTCTTGATAAACCCCGAACTTTGGCGACCTTTGCCCGTCGGGGAAACTCGGCCGCGCTGCGAACTCCCACGGGTACTTTATGCAGGCGTCCAAGGAGGCCCTGGTGAGGTTCAGCCCGGCGCTGGTGCCGTCCGGGTTTTGCACTTTCGGTTCGATTCTGGTGAGCACGCGCAGGGTTTGGGCGTTGCCCTCGAAGCCTCCGATGGCGGCAGCCGCTTGGGCGAGGGCCAGTTCCCCGTTGTGGCCGAAGGGCGGGTGGCCGATGTCGTGCGCCAGGCAGGCGGTGTCCACAAGGTCGGGATCGGCACCCAGGGAGCGGCCCATCTCCCGGCCGATTTGGGCCACCTCAAGGGAGTGCGTCAGGCGGGTGCGGGAGAAGTCGTCGGCGGTGCCGGGGGCGAGCACCTGAGTTTTGCCGCCCAGACGCCGCATGTTTGCGGAGTGGACTAGGCGGGCGCGGTCACGTTCAAAGGCGGTGCGTCCGCGTCGCTTCGGCGATTCGGGTGCGAATCGGGCGACGTCTGCCGGGCCGTAGGGTTCCGGGGCGCGTTCCGGACTGCCCGGAAAAGGCAGTGGAACATCGGCCACCAAATCCACTAGAGCCGCCAGATGGCGACGCCGGGGCCTTGACCGCCAATCGTGAGGCCGTCGTCTGTGACGTTGAGCGACACAGGCACCCCGATTTCGCTTTGGTAGAGCGGTTCGGGTTGGCTGCTGACCAGATAGCGCGGCAGCGTGACGCCCTCCCAAGGCTCCCGCGCGATCACTACCAAAACCCTCTCGTCAGGGGTTTCCCGCAGGTAGCCCACCGAGTTGTCGGCCGCAAACACCCACCTCATGCCCCCGTCGCGCAAGGCCATGTTGGACTTCCGCATCGCGATTAGGTCACGGTAGGCTTTGTGCATCGCGGTGTCCCACTGCTCTTGCCGCGACGGCTCGGTGGGCCCGCCAGCGATCTCGCCCCAGGGCATGGTCTTGCGGCCGCCCTCGCCCACCGAGGCGGTGAAACCGCCTTCGTCCCCCATGAAAAAGGCGGGCACGCCTGGGTAGGTGAACAGCATCCCCGCCGCGACCTCAACTGCGGCTGCGGAATTGGTCACGGTTCTGATGCGTGGGGTGTCGTGGGAACCCAGCATGTTCCAGAGCCGGATTTTGGTGGCCCAAGAGTACCTTGAATCGAATTCCAGCATGGACTCGACCATCAGTTTGCCGGAGCGGCGCGGAATTATCGCCGGAACCCCAAGGAAGTCGATGTCTTCCGTGTCCGAAATCCAAGCCCAAACCGGCCGGGTGAAAGCCGAATAGTTCATGTTGGAAATCCAGCCGTCACCGCGCAAATCGTCGGCAGCGTCGTGGAAGTGCTCCGAAACCACCATGCCCTCAGGGTTAATGTCGCGCACGGTCTTTACCACATGGCGGGCGACTTTGTGGGCCAAATCGTGGGTGCGATACCGGCCCGTCATGTTGGCGACGTCAATGCGCCAACCGTCGAGGTTGTACGGCGGCAAAAGCCATTTCCCGATTACGGATTCGGGGCCGTCAATCATGCGGTGGATTAGTTCTTTCGAGGTCCAATTCAGTTTCGGCAAACTGCGGATCCCGAGCCAGCTCACGTAGTCGGCGGTCGGCTCGCTGCCGTCGGTTGGCATTGGCGCATCTTCGGTGCCGTACCAGTAGTAGAAGTCGTGTTCGGGGTTGTTCGGGTCCTCGTGCGCTTTTTGCATCCAGTTGTGCGCCGCGCCAGTGTGGTTTGTGGTGATGTCGCCGATAACGCGAATGCCCTTTTCGTGAGCGGATTCGGATAGTTGAGCCAAAGCCTCGTTCCCACCCAAAAGCGGGTCCACGTTGTCGAAATCCACGCCGTCGTAACGGTGCGCCGAATTGCCCGCAAAGAACGGCGTCAAATAAAGGGTGTTAGGCCCCAAGTCTTTAATGTAATCCAAGTGTTCCGTAATGCCGTCTAGGTCACCGCCGAACAGTTCGATGGCGGTCTGCCGCCCCCGCTCGGTGGGTGCGGCGTCCCACTCGGTCGGAACAGCCCAATCCGGGGCGGGCCTGTCACCCGCGGCTTGCGAACGCGCAAACCTATCGGGGAAAATTTGGTACACCACGGCTTCGGAAGTCCACTCCGGTGGCGGCTGATGGGTGGTGAGCCGGAAATCGCCAGCGTCTGTCACGTCCCGCTCGAAAGTGCCCCGCCCCGTGACCCAGCGATAGCCGCCCGGTTCATCCAGCATCCAGCGGTAATTGACGACTGGGTTATGCATGGTCAGGTTTGCGACGTACCACCGCTCGTTGCCGTCCTCTGATTCCAGCGACGCCTGAATCCGAACCGGCTCGCCGTCGTTCATGGCGCGCACCCACACCGACTGCTCGAGGGTTGCCGCCGGAACCCGCAGCCGAATCTGCACCGTTTCCCCGAGCTGCGGGCTCGGATTGCTCACGTACAGCGCGGAGCCGTCGTGATGGGGGGTGTCAAGGAATTGCGAAACAGCCACACGCCTACCCTATCCTAAGTAACGCCAATTCCCTAGCCCTTGACAGCACCATCCGAGGCGCCGCCCACGATGTAGCGCTGCAGGTACTGGAACAGCAGCACTACGGGGAGCACTGTCAAGATGGCGCCCGCCGCGAACACGCCGAGGTTCGCCGAGCGGTCCTCTTGCAGCATGGAATAGAGGCCGACGGCGAGGGTTTGCACGCGACGATCCGTGAGGAACAGCGATCCGACCAGGAACTCCGAGATGGGGCCGGTGAAAGACAACAGAGTGGTGGTGGCCAGAATCGGGCCCAATACCGGCAACAGGATGCGCGAGAACACGGTAAAGTGCCCGGCACCGTCGATCGTGGCGGCCTCATCCAAGGAGCCTGGGATGGTGTCCATGGTGCCCTTGAGCAACCAGACTTGCCCCAGGGCCCCGCCCGTCATCGCAAAGGCGTAACCCAAAATGGTGGAGAGCCCGAGTTGCGGGATAGCGTTGCCCAAGCCGGAGAACATGGTGTACAAGGCGATCATGGCCAACACGTTCGGGAACATCATCAAAAGCATCAAAGCCAGCAAACTGTTGCGGCGACCCCGCCAGTGCAACCGGCTGAACGCGTACGCGGCCGCCGTGGAGCACAAAATCGAAATCGCGGTGCAAAAAGCGCACACGATCAGCGTGTTCAGATACCAGCGCCAGAATAGCCCGCCCGAGGCCGGGCCGAACAGCAACCTGAAGTTGTTTAGCGTAACGCCGTGCGACGGGATGAGGGTAGTGCTCGCAACCGATCCGATGGGGTTCAGCGCTGCCGAAATCACGAACAGCACCGGGAAAATTGCGAAAGCCAAAGCCACCAGCCCCACAATGTACCGCCAGCCCAACTCGCGGAACCACCGCCCAAATGACCACTTGTTCTCCACCGGCACATAACCGCCGATGTCGAAACCGCCCTGACTGTCCTCAATGGAATGGTCGAGAACAACAACCTCTTCTTCTGCAACCACGGTTTCCGTTACCACACCGTTAGCGTTCACAGTAGCCATCATGCACTCCTTTTTTTGGCGCTTTGAGCGCACAATGTGGTCTAGTTGAAGTCCTCAAGTTTGCGGGTCATTCTGAATTGTATGGCCGCAAGTAAGCCGGTCAGAATAAACAAACCGACGGAAACTGCGGAGGCGAAACCGAATTGTGCGCCCGCCCCGCCAAAGGCTATTCGGTAAATCATGGACAGCAAAATGTCCGTTGAACCCCGGACATTGCCTGCTTGGGTGGGCCCGCCTTGGGTTAGCAACTGAATCATGTTGAAGTTGTTGAAATTGAACGCGAACGAGGAAACCAGCAACGGTGCCACGGAAACCAGCAGCAACGGGGTGGTGATTCGTAGGGTGCGTTGCAGGCCCGAGGCGCCGTCAATCGCAGCCGCCTCTTTGACGTCAGCCGGGATGGATTGCAAAGCGCCAGTACAAACGATAAACATATACGGGAAACCCAACCAGGTGTTCGTGATAAAGATAGCCAGACGAGCCCAGTTCGCTTCCCCAAACCAGTTGATGTGAGTTCCCAAGAACTGGTTGATCAACCCAAAATCACGGTTGTAGAAGTTGGACCAAATCAGAATGGAAATAAACCCAGGAATCGCGTACGGCAGCAGCAATAAACTTCGCATCAGTTTGCGGAACTTGAGCCGAGGATCGTTTAGCACCATCGCCAAAATGTATCCGACCAAGAATGACAACAGTACCGATCCGAAAGCGAAAAGCAAAGTCCAGCCAAAGGCGCTCAAGAATTGTTGTTGAATAGCGTGGTCAGTGAGCAAGCGGGTGTAGTTCGCAAAGCCCACGTTTTGCAACCAGCTTTGTGTGAAAGCGCGGTTGCCGTTAGCGTCCACCCAGAATTGGTTGCCGCCGATGTAGCCGACGTGGTACACCTCTCCGGTGTTGATGTTGGTGAGGGTGTCGGTGGCCTCGTCGTATTGAATCGCGGTGCGCCCCTGGAAAGCGGTGTTGATGCCCAAAGGCTTTATGGCGCTGACATCGTCAACGGGAATAGCGGTGTTCTGGAGTTGGCTGAATACCGCGTTCACCTCATGCGGGGTCAACATCTGGTAGCCGTCCACGCCGGTGACGCGCCCGTTTTCCACAGTGGCGCTGCCGTCAAACGCTGTGACTGGGGTTTCTTCATCGCCGAAGAAAATCTGCGGGGCGCCGCCCTCGACATCGGCTTGATTTATCAAAAAGAAAGTGAATGGGCCGGTTGCCACATCTGCGCCCTCGCGCACCCCGTAAGCCACATTGAACATGGCCCCACCTGGGGTTTGCTCCACCGAGTTTGCCACGATATTGTTGATGGCCTGCTCTTTAGTGCCACGGAAACCATCACCAAAGTTGGTGAAAGAATAGTGGATGGTCATAATGACTGGCACTATCAGAAGCACTGCCATAAAGAAAGCGCCGGGGAAAATGTATTTCGCGGGCACAAAGCGGCGCGTCGAATAGATGATAAACACCAAAAGAATCGCTAGCGCGAATATGGTGAACCACATCCACGAATGTTGCCGAAACAGAATCGGCAATATCCACAGGCCAAGCCCGGCGGCGAGTGCCATCAGCACCGCGCGGGCCACCAGGGCCGGAACCGACATCTTGGGCTTGATTCGAGGTGGTGGCTCGTTGATGAATCGCTCAGTGGCCTGAGCTTCAGGACTTACCCGGAGCGCCCGCCGCGTGGGCGTGACATATTCCACTTGCTCCTGTGGCTCAAACTCGCCGATTACGTCACTCATTGACGTACCTTTCTCGCGCCATCCACCGCATACCCTAGCATTGGGCATCTCTATGAACAGCCTAAATGCGGAAACTC
Source organism: Cellulomonadaceae bacterium (assembly GCA_031282935.1). Lineage (GTDB taxonomy): Bacteria > Actinomycetota > Actinomycetes > Actinomycetales > Cellulomonadaceae > Xylanimonas. The sequence continues at coordinate 1,167 of JAITCS010000051.1, read as the reverse complement.
TAAAGCGCTTGCTGAACACGCGAGAACTTTCGTGCGATTTCGGCCACAGCGTAATTTGGGTCTGCAAACCGTCGGTTGAACGGGTCGAAACCACGGTTCAGAGAGTGCGCTAAGGGCACCCGACCGCCGGCAGCAAAAAGCGGGCCGCCCCTCTAAAAAAAGAAAGGCGACCCGCTATTTACGTGCCGGGGTTAGTGCGGCAGCAAAAGACACAAAGGACTACGCGTAGTTCTCAGCCTTGAAACGCGGGCAAGCCGAGGCGCCAGCGTAAGTAGCCGAATCGCCCAACTCGTCCTCAATGCGCAGCAACTGGTTGTACTTGTTCACGCGCTCACCACGAGCCGGAGCACCCGTCTTGATCTGGCCGGAGTTGGTGGCCACGGTCAAGTCGGCAATGGTGGTGTCCTCAGTCTCACCCGAACGGTGGCTGATCATGGTCTTCCAGCCAGCGTTCTGAGCCATCGAAACCGCGTCGAGGGTTTCGGACAGGGTGCCGATCTGGTTTAACTTCACCAGCAACGCGTTCGCAGCCTTGAGGTCAATGGCTTTCTTCAGACGAACCGGGTTGGTCACGGTCAGGTCGTCGCCGACCACCTGAATACGGTCGCCCAGGCGGGAGGTGAACTTGATCCAACCGTCCCAGTCGCTCTGATCCAGGGGGTCCTCGATGGAAACGATGGGGTACTTGTCCACGAGGGTTTCGTACCAGTCAATCATTTCATCGGAGGTCTTGGAGGTGCCGTTCTTGAACTTGTACACGCCATCCTTGTAGAACTCGGAGGCGGCAACGTCCATGGCGAGGGCAACATCGGTGCCAACCTTGTAGCCAGCTTTCGAGATAGCCTCAAGGATCAAGTCGAGAGCTTCTTCGTTCGAGGCCAGGTTCGGTGCGAAACCACCCTCGTCGCCGAGGCCGGTGACCAGACCCTTGCCCTTGAGAACGGACTTCAGGGAGTGGTAAATCTCAGCGCCCATGCGCACGGCCTCTTTGAAAGAGTGCGCGCCGATGGGGGCGATCATGAATTCCTGCACGTCAACGGTCGAATCGGCGTGCGAGCCACCGTTGAGAATGTTCATCATGGGAACGGGCAGCACGTGCGCGTTCGGGCCGCCCACATACTTGAAGAACTCCAAGCCAGCGCTCTCAGCCGCCGCGTGCGCGACAGC
>JAITCS010000034.1 GCA_031282935.1 Cellulomonadaceae bacterium | reverse complement strand
GTTGGCGGCCGCTTTAGCGGGCCACCCCAAATACGAAGTCACCAGCGGTTCCATCACCTTGGACGGCCAAGACGTTTTAGCGATGTCGGTTGATGAGCGAGCTAGGGCTGGCTTGTTTTTAGCCATGCAATATCCGGTCGAAGTACCCGGCATTTCTGTTGCGAATTTCCTTAGGACGGCGAAAACCGCAATCGCTGGTGAAGCACCCCCACTTAGAACTTGGGGCAAAGAGGTTAGTGCGGCGATGGCGAACCTGCGCATTGACCCGATTTTTGCGGCCAGAAATGTTAACGAAGGCTTTAGCGGGGGGGAGAAAAAGCGGCATGAAATTCTGCAACTCGAGCTGCTAAAGCCGCGTTTTGCGATCCTAGATGAAACCGATTCGGGCCTTGATGTTGACGCTTTACGAATTGTTTCCCAGGGCGTGAATAGGGCCATTGAAAATACTGATGTTGGCGTTATCCTTATTACGCACTACACCAGAATCCTCAGGTACATCAAGCCCGATTTCGTACACGTTTTTGTAAATGGGCGCATTGCTGAAGAGGGCGGCCCGGAATTGGCTGAGCAACTGGAGGAAGAGGGTTATGACCGTTTCCAGCCTGGCAGCGGGAGCGCGATTGCTGACCCCGGTTCCGCAGATAACAGCGCCGCCGATAACAGCGCCACGTCCGGTGCGAGAGAACATGAATCGCCCATCGAAAAAGAAATGCGTACCCTGACCTCTCCCGAAGATGGTTTCCAGCCGCCCCTGCGTGAGGCCCAGCCCGATGTGAGCGCCAAAGTCGAGGACGACGCCAATTTCGAGGGCCGGTTCTAGGCTGCGATGGCCCTTGACATAACCGCGATCAGGGAGCAATTCCCGATTCTGGATCGCACGGTGCGAGGTGGGAAGCCGCTAATCTACTTGGATTCGGCGGCCACCACTCAACGCCCGCGTGCCGTTGTCGAGGCGATGGAGCAGTTCACATTTAGCCACAACGGCGCCGTCCACCGGGGCACACACCAACTCGGCGAAGAGGCGACTGACGCTTTCGAGGCGGCCAGGGCCACCGTCGCCCGCCTGGTAGGGGCGGCCCCCGATGAAATCGTCTGGACCTCGGGCGCCACTGCCGGATTAAATTTGGTGGCCAACGGCTTCAAAAACGCCAGTCTGGGGCCCAAGAGCGCCGCAGCCAGCAGGTTCGCGCTCAAGCCGGGCGATGAAATCGTGGTCACCGAGGCAGAGCACCACTCCAACTTAGTGCCGTGGCAGGAATTGGCGAAAGCCACTGGAGCCGAGTTGCGCTGGTTTGGCGTTGATGACGAAGGGCGCCTGGATCTCAGTAACCTCAACGAACTGATAAATGAGCGCACCAAAGTAGTGGCCTTCACCCACGTCTCAAATGTTACCGCAGCGATCACCCCAATCGAGCAAATTGTGGCAGCGGCGCGCCGGGTCGGAGCCACCACCATTTTGGACGCCTGCCAATCGGTGGCGCACCTGCCGCTGGACTTGCCAGCGCTCGGGGTGGACTTTGCGGCGTTTTCGGGGCATAAAATGTTCGGCCCCACCGGGGTTGGGGTGCTCTACGGAACCAGGGAAGCCCTTGCCGCGCTGCCGCCGGTGAACTTTGGTGGCTCAATGGTGGAAACTGTCACCATGACCGACGCGACCTATTTGCCGCCCCCGATGCGGTTTGAGGCGGGTACGCAAATGGTTACTGCGGCCATAGGTATGGCGGCGGCCGCGAATTGGCTGAACAATTTGGGTTTTGACAATTTATCCGAATATGAAAATAACCTCGCAGAAGAATTGTTGAAAGTCGAAGAAATTCCAGGCATCACAATTATTGGTCCGCGCGAGGCACATGACCGCGTGGCGCTGGTTTCCTTTGTGGTGGATGGCGTACACCCGCATGATGTGGGGCAGGTACTTGACGACGCCGGGATTGCGGTGCGGGTTGGGCAGCACTGCGCCCAGCCGATTCACAACAGGTTTGGGGTGTCATCCTCGGTGCGAGCTTCGGCTACGGTATACAATACGGTGGCTGAGATTTCGGCTTTTCGGGAGGCATTAGCGCAGGTGCGGCCCTTTTTTGGGGTGGATTGACACCTAACGTGGAGGATTTACTTTGGACGCCATGACGCAGCTTTATCAGCAACTAATTCTAGAACACTCCAAAACGCCCACCGGCAGGGTTGCCAAGGGCGAACTTGAGGGCGCCAATTCGCACGGCCTAAATATCGGCACCTCGCACCAAGTTAATCCAACCTGCGGTGACGAAATTACTTTAGTGGCCAAATTCGAGGGCGATAAAATTGCCGATATTATTTGGGAGGGTCAAGGCTGCGCCATCTCGCAAGCTTCTGCCTCTGTTATGACTGATATGGCAATAGGTCAAACCGCCACGCAAGTAACGGATGACAATTTGTTATTCCATGAACTAATGCACAGTCGAGGCGCCGGATTGACTGATCCGCAAGCCATCGAGCAACTTGGTGACGCCGTAGCCTTTACCGGCGTATCCCAATATCCTGCCCGCATAAAGTGTGCCTTACTAGGCTGGGAAGCCTTAAGAGCCGCAATTCATCAGGCCCAGCTAAAAGGAGAATAAAAGATGCCTACGATTACAAAATCCGAAATTGACGAAGCGCTCAAAGATGTCATTGATCCCGAACTCGGGGTAAATGTGGTTGATTTGGGGCTGGTTTATAACATTCACATAGATAAAGACGAGGACAATCCGGAGGTAGGCCCCGATATCGTGGTGGATATGACCCTCACCACGCCCGCGTGCCCGCTCACTGACTTGATTGAAGAGCAGGTTGACGACGCCATCAAACCGCTGGGGGCAGCCAACGTGCGAGTGCAGTGGGTGTGGTCGCCGCCGTGGGGGCTGGACATGATAACCGAGGACGGGCGTGACCAACTCCGCATGGTGGGGTTCAACTTCTAGCCTGGCAGGCGCCCATCCAGCAGGCGCCCATCCGGCAGACCCCTCAGTGGCCCCCGCCCCGCAGGCACGCGCCAAAGCTACAGGCGGCAAGCGACCTATGGTAAAAGCGTCATTCCGCGCCAGCTAAACTTGCATTTGTGTCATCTCGTCATGCTGCTCGTCGCCGGAAATGGGCGCGCCCACTCGCTTTAAGTAAGTTAACGGCCCTTACATTATCCTTTGTAATGCTAGCCACCGCCGGTGGGGTTGCCGCTGTTGGGCTGGTTTTGCCAGCCGCGCTCAATATTCACGCCATAGCCGATTCGAGCTTCACCGCTCTCACAGATGTGCCCGTCGGTTTGGAGCGCCGCGAATTGTCGCAGGCGTCCAGCATTTATGCCGCAAATGGCACCCTGTTGACAACTTTCTTTGCGCAAAATCGTTCCGTGGTGCCGTTGGAAGATATCTCGCAGCACATGATTAATGCGGTTATCGCTATTGAGGATGAGCGCTTTGAGGAACATAACGGAGTTGATTTCCGCTCGGTAGTTCGGGCGGTCGTGAATAACCTCCGGGGCGGCACCACGCAAGGCGCTTCCACAATCACTATGCAATATGTCAAGAATCGTCTAATTGACGCTTCTTACCATGAAGGCGACCCTTTTGGAGTTATTGATGCCCAGGCGTCATCCTTAGCGCGTAAAGCTCGCGAAGCGGCCCTGGCTATTGAGCTGGAACGCACCTTGAGTAAGGATGAAATTCTTGAGGGTTACCTGAACTTAGCGCAATTCGGCCGTAATAATATCTTTGGGGTCGAGAATGCGGCCCAATTCTTCTTCTCTAAATCGGCTGCTGATTTGACTGCGGTTGAGGCGGCCACTATCGCGGGCATCACTAACGCGCCTAGCCGGTTTGATCCCATAACTAATCCTGAGGCTTCGCAGGCGCGCCGGAATTTGGTGCTGTTCAATATGCACCGCAATGGTTTCCTCACCACTGATGAATGGAATGTGGCGCGCAGCCAGCCTATTCATGACACGCTAAACATTAATCCGGTGCCGCATGGTTGCCAAGCTGCCGGTGATGTCGCATTCTTTTGCGATTACGTCATTTCAGTGATTCGTACCTCACCCGAATTTGGTGCCACCGAGGCCGCTCGCCTTGACCTGCTCAATCGTGGTGGTTTGAGCATTGTCACCACCATTGACCTTGATATCCAGGCCGCCGCTGTGGAGCAGGTCAATGCGCACGTGCCCAACCAAAACACCGCGAACCTTGATGCCGCTCTTGTGGCGGTGCAGCCGGGCACTGGGCGGATTTTGGCGATGGCTCAGAACGCCGAGTTTGACGCGCGGCCTACGCCGGAACCGGGTTCCACCGCCATCAACTTCTCCGCTGGTATTGCCACGGGTTCGCGCGGTTTCCAGATCGGCTCTACGGTCAAGCCCATCGTGTTGGCTGAGTGGCTTAAGAGTCCACAAAACAATTTGACCACGCCCATTAACTCGGCCTCCATTTCGCCCATTTCGCAAAACAACTGGGCTGCCCCTTGCGTTGGCGGTTTCCGGGGTGGCGATCCGTGGTGGCCGGGTAACGCGCTTAATCAGCGGTTTGGCCACATGAATGCGGTGCGGGCCATGTATTTGTCGGTAAATACTGCATTTGCGCGTATGTCCACCCAAATTGATTTGTGCGATTTGCGCGATACCATGTGGCTGACGGGTTTCCACCCCTCTATTTCCGAGGCTATGAGCCCTTCAGTTGCGGCCGGTGATATTGCGGCTGGCACTCCGCTGCAAAACCCGCAACCCCAAGATATCCCGGTTATCCCTTCGATGGTTTTGGGGGCGCAATCTATGACGCCTTTGCAAATCGCTTCGGCTTATGCCACTTTCGCTAGCGGGGGCACTTATTGTAACCCGATCGCTATTTCTGAAGTACGCGACAGCAACGGCCGTACCATGAATATCCCGCAAGCAAATTGCATTGAGAACGCCTTGCCGCGCGAGGTCGCGGATCAGGTTAGCTACACATTGCAGCGCTCGATGGGTGCAGGCACGGGTCGCACGGCCGCGCTGGCTGATGGCCGGGAATCGGCTGGCAAAACCGGAACCACCAACCGCTCGAACCACACTTGGTTTATCGGATACACGGCACAAATGGCCACGGCCGCTTTGGTGGGCAACCATTCTGGGAATGTGGAGCACTTCAACATTATGTTTGAGGGCCGCCGAATTTCGACTTTATTTGGTTCCACTATTGCTGCCCCAATGTGGCGTGATTTCATGAATCAGGCGCACGAAGATATGCCATTGTTAGCGTTATTCCGCCCCTACGAGAATGGGCTGGCTGGAGTTGACGAAATTGACATGTTCTCTGACATGGTGCTCGGTGACCAGAACACCGCCAATCTCGAAACCGAGGAAGACACCGACGCGTAGGCCGCCCGCGCGCGGTGGTTGCCGGTTTCTCGCCGCTGCGGCTGCTAGGGTGAGCCTATGAAGAAGCAGAAGTTTTTGGCTCTGGGCGTGGCGGCAGCATTGGGGGTAATCCCGCTGGCTGGGTGCGGCGGCGGTCTCGGCAGTGGCATGAGCGAGCGCAATCTGATCGGCTCGTGGGATTGCGTGGACGACGGCGACGGCTACCCGTACCCGGTGGAGTTCTTTAGCGACGGCACGCTGTCGCTCAATGGCGATCCGGGGATTTGGCGCCTCAACAACAGCCGGAGCCTGGAACTCGGGCCGTATGGCGACACCTACGTCACCAGCATCACCTCGAACAACCGCAATTCCTTTACGGTAGCCGACAACATGGGCACCAGTTACTGCACCCGCCGGTAGGTTTCGGTCTGCGGCGGTTGAGCCCGTCGAAACCTCGCAGTTCAGGCGAGGGTGACCAAGTCGCGGTAGCTTTCGTTCCAGAGGTCCTCGTCGCCGTCCGGCAGGATGAGCACCCGTTCGGGGCCGAGCGCGTCAACGGCGCCTTCGTCGTGCGTCACCATCACGATGGCGCCTTCGTAAGTGCGCAGGGCGCCGAGGATTTCCTCGCGCGATGCGGGGTCGAGGTTGTTGGTCGGCTCGTCGAGCAGCAGCACGTTGGCCCGCGACACGACGAGGGTGGCTAGCGCTAGCCTGGTCTTTTCCCCGCCGGAAAGCACATAGGCGGGCTTCTCGGCGTCCTCACCAGAGAACAGGAAAGACCCGAGCACAGTGCGCACCTGGGTGTCCGTCATTTCCGGGGCCACCGCGCGCAGGTTCTCAAAGACGGTGGCGAAGCGGTCAAGTTGGTCGTGCTCCTGAGCGTAATATCCGAGCTTTAGCCCGTGCCCGGGGATAACCTTGCCGGTGTCGGAATCCTCCACCCCTGATAGCAACCGCAGCAGCGTCGTTTTCCCGGCCCCATTGAGGCCCAAAACCACCACGCGCGAGCCCTTGTCTATTGCCAAGTCCACGCCGGTGAAAACCTCAAGCGAGCCGTAGTATTTCGACAAGTCCTCTGCCAACAACGGCACTTTGCCGCAGGGGGCAGGGGAGGGGAACCGCAGCTTCGCCACTTTCTCTTGCGCCCGTTCGGTTTGGGTGGCGGCCAGCATTTCCTCGGCCCGCTTGATCATCTGCTGGGCGGCGACGGCTTTGGTGGCTTTCGCGCGCATGGATTCGGCTTGCGCCAGCAGCGCTGCGGCTTTCTTTTCGGCGTTTGCCCGCTCTCGGCGCCGCCGCTTTTCCTCCTGCTCGCGTTCGATCACATAGGCATCCCAATTCAGGTTGTATTGGTCCAGGGTGGCCCTATTCGCGTCGAGATACCAGATTTTATTCGCCGACGCCCGCAGCAGTTCGATATCGTGACTAATAACGATAAATCCGCCCGGATAAGTTTTCAGGTAATCCCTCAGCCAAGCCACCGCATCGGTGTCTAAATGGTTGGTAGGTTCATCAAGCAAAAGTGTGGCAGCCCCGGAGAACAGGATTCGCGCCAATTCCAGGCGCCGTCGTTGTCCACCCGACAAGTGCCCTATTTCTGAGGACAAAACCCGATCGGTAATGCCAAGGTTGCTCACAATTCGGTGCGCTTCTGACTCCGCAGCGTACCCACCTGCGGCAATGAATCTCGCCTCCAACTTCGGGTAACGGTCGAGCGCTTTCGCCATCACGTCCGGGTCAGGGGAGGTCATTAGCGCCTCGGTGGCGGCCATCTCTTTCGTCAAGAAATCAAGGCCCCGCGCCGACAACACGTGATCCATCCCGACCCGATGGGGATCCTCCACCAAAGTGTCCTGGGGCAAATACCCGATGGAATCCGTCCGGATAATCTGCCCGTTCGTGGCAATGGCGTCACCCGTCGCAGTGGCCCCAGCCAAAGCCTTAAGCAACGTGGTTTTCCCGGCGCCATTTCGCCCCACCAGCCCAATCCTATCCCCGCCACCAATTCGGAAATTGGCAGGATGCAAAAGCGTGCGGGCCCCTATTTGGATCGAAATCCCTTGTGCGGTAATCACATCTATAATGATTCGGCGGGAACAAACTTCAAAGCCACAGAGTTCATGCAGAACCTATCCCCGGTCGGAGTTTGCGGCGCATCATCAAAGACATGTCCCAGATGAGAGCCGCAATTCGCGCACAAAACCTCAATGCGGGGGCGACCAGGCAACTTGTGATCCGAGCGCAACACCACCGAATCACCCGCGAGGGTTTGATAGAAACTGGGCCAACCACAGCCAGCGTCAAACTTCGTGTCGGAACTGAACAGCGGCGCTCCACAGGCTCGGCAGCAATACGTGCCAAGGCGGTGCTCGGTGTTGAGCGGGCCAGTGAACGGCGCCTCGGTTCCGGCTTGGCGTAAAACTTGGAATTCTTGGGGGTTAAGCTCTAGCTGCCATTCCTCATCCGACTTATTGACTGAAAACTGTCCCTCATGCACAAGCCCAACTCTAGCCAATGCGGCCCGCGCCTGCTGGCTGGTGGCGTGCCGAACCGCCGTATTCCGCGTTAGGATAACCACTATGTCACTGAAAGAGATTGTGCTGGCGGGCGGCTGCTTCTGGGGGGTCGAAAAATACTTTGCGGCCATCAAAGGAGTAACCCACACCGATGTCGGGTACGCGAATGGCGTAACCGCTGACCCAACTTATCGTGAGGTTTGCACCGGAAACACCGGATTCGCAGAGGCAGTTCGGATTCAATACGACAACGATATCGTGACCCTGCCATTTCTGCTGGAGATGTACTATCAGGTTATTGACCCAACCTCACAAAATAAGCAGGGCAATGACGTTGGCACCCAATACCGAACTGGCATCTATTATTCGGACGATTCCGATTTACCGGCCGTGCAACTCTCTTTAGCGGCACTGCAACAGCGAATTGGGAAGCCGCTTGCTATCGAGGTGCAACCGCTCCAGAACTACTATTTGGCTGAGGAATATCACCAAGAATACTTGGGCAAGAACCCCGGCGGCTATTGCCATATTCCCAGTTCCGCTTTCCAGCGGGCGGCGGTCGCCACCGACCCGGCGGTTGGGTGAGTACCCGCTGGGTGCTTGACTACCGCTGGGTGCGCTACTACGCGCTGAGGGTGTGACCTGTTGCGTGCCTAGGTTCGTGAAGTAGT
>JAITCS010000025.1 GCA_031282935.1 Cellulomonadaceae bacterium | reverse complement strand
AGATGTTTCACATGAAACATCTGCCCTTGGTGCACATAAATCGCGCCCTTATGCACCTGCGAATCGGCGGCACCCGAATCCACCGTGCCCAGCAGTTGCCCGGTGCGCGCGTCCACCACCCTGATCGGCGGCCCTCCAGCGCTGCGCAGGTCAATGAGCGCGGCCGCACTTTTGTTGTGGGTCCAATACCAACCGCTGGGGCGCCGCCGGAGCACGCCCGCTTCTGTCAATTCGGTGATAATCGCCGCCACCGTGCCGACCTCGCCAAACCTGCCCAGTTCCTCCGAGCGCAGGTGCATTTCCGCAGCGGCCGCGCAGAGGTGCCCGGCGATAACGTACTTGTTGTTTGGATCAAACACGGTGGCTTCGAGGTTGCGGTCAAATACCGCCTCCGAGTGGGTCACCAAATACTGATCCAACGGCTCGGGCCGCGCGATGAAAACCACCAGACCGTCGGCTCCAGCCCGGCCCGCGCGACCGGCCTGCTGCCACCAGGACATGAACGTGCCCGGCCAGCCAGCGATGAGAACGGCATCAAGCCCGGTGATATCCACACCCAATACCAGGGCATTTGTGGTGGCCAGGCCCAGAATCTCGCCGGTGCGCACCTGACGTTCAAGTTCGCGGCGTTCCTCAGGCAGGTAACCGCCCCGGTAGGCGGCAATCTTGCTTGCCAAGTCAACTTCTGCGTTTATGCGGGATTTGCCCCGGTTTTTCGGGGTGAGACGCTCACGGGTCGCCGTCGCTACTGATTCGGCGCCGCGACGGGAGCGCGTGAAGGCTAGGGTGCGGGCTCCGCCCCGCGCTAGGTCGGCCAGCAGTTCGCTCGCCTCGGCGGTCGCGGATTTGCGTTGGGCCGGGCTGGGGGTTCGGTCGGCTGCAGCCAGATCGAACGGATTGGGCAGTGTCATTGGGTCAGTGAGCCAGAGGTCACCTCCTGACGGCGCCGCACCAATAGCGGGCGAGGCTAATAAGCCACCCGAACCGAAGGATTTATCGGAGGCCATAGAGGAATCGCCGCCCGTATTACGCGCTGACAACGCCACGGGAAAGGGCGCCGGGAGTTCGGGGGGCTGCCACAGGGCGATAGTGCGCTTCCCGGTGGGAGCGGTGTCGGTTGTCACTGCGACAAGTTCAGCCGGATCGGTGCCGATAAGCCGGGCGGCAGACACCGCAGGGTCGGCGGAGGTGGCGCTCGCGACGACGAAACTCAGTTCATCGCTGTGGGCGAACGCGCCCGCAGGCGTGGGGGCAGGCGCGCGGTAATGGTCGGCCAGCCGAGTTAGGCGGCGCAGCACCTGCGAAACGTGAGCGCCAAACACACCCCGATAGGAGTGCCCCTCGTCAATGATCACCAGCCGCAGGCGTTTCAGGAACCGAACCCAGCGCCGGTGCCCCGGCAGCATGGAGTAATGCACAAAGTCCGGGTTGGTGAGCAAAATGTCCGCGTGCCCCATGATGAATTGCCGCTCTTCAGCGGGGGTGTCGCCGTCGCAGGTGGCGGCCTGGATAGGGGGGAAACCGTTGGCGCGGGTGGCGGCTAAAAGGCGCCTCAGCGCGGAGAGTTGGTCGGCGGCGAGCGCCTTCGTGGGCGAAAGGTACAGCACGGTGCCCCCTGTGGCGGCGTAGTGCAAGGCGGGTAGCCAAAAAGCGAGGGATTTGCCCGACCCGGTGCCGGTGGCAAGAGCCACGTGGTGCCCGGCCCAAATCGCCTCGGCGCCCTCGGTTTGGTGCTGCCACGGCAGGTCAATGCCGAGCGTTCGATACCCTGCCACGATTTGCGGGGCGGCCCAATCCGGCCACATGCCCGTGGTGCCGGGCTTGGCTGGGTATTCGCGGGAGGCCGTGAGGCGCTCGGCCCGGCTCGGCGGAGTCAGCAGCAAATCCAGGTAACGATTTGCGCTCACGTGTTGGCCTCCTTTCGGCCTGTCACCACAATAGTGGTTTCGACAGGCTCAACCGTCGGTAATGGTGGTTTCGACAGGCGGGCGCGCGAACCACCGCGCGTCAACCACCAGACCGCTCTATCAGGACAACCGTGCTGCGACCGGGCACCTGCACGGAGCCGGTCATGGCGCTGTATCGAGCTTTCTTTACAATTTCATCGAATCCATTTGCTTGAATTGGGGATAACTCGAATTCGCGCCCGACTAGTTCTGGGATTTTTAGTGATATTGTTTTCGGGTTGGCGTTGAAAACCACCAGAATACCCGCTAATAAGGGGTCAACATCGGGGCCGATTAGGTCATCAATCAGCATTACGATAACCCCGGCGGGCGCTTTCGGGCCAGATAGCGGGAAAGACACTTTTTGCTTGATTAGTTCGGCGCTCCCTAACCGGAACAGCCGAGAGGAAAAGCGTAACCTGAGCAAATCCAAGGCAGCCTCATATGCGGCTTGCATATCCGAAGGCCCAGGCTTAAGCAAAGGATCAGCGAGTAGCGCTTTCTCAAAAGGCCAACGTTCTTTATTGTCGGCAGCCGGCGGTAGCCCCCTACCAAACCCCGAATTAGCGCCAGTCCAATCTATGTAATTGAACCAATCCCCAGAGTCGAAGCTGTTGCGATCCAAAGATTTTGATCGCAACAATTCCGTGCCCGCATGCCAAAATGAAACAGTTTGTGCCAATGTGACTAAACTTAAGCAAAACGTATTCATGCGAACACGGTCGGCCATCGGTAAATCGCGCGGCAGTTTCAACACCAAATAATCATAAAGAGTTTCATTGTCGTGGGCGTCCACATAGGTAACCACCTCAGCGGGTTCGTCGGCATAACCAACGAAATCATCCCCGTATGGGATTTGGTCACCGCGCCGCATTTTCCCACTATGAATTGGTAATTCATAATCGCGCAGGTTCCCGGCCAAGCCAATCTTTATGTTGTCGGTGAGTTGTTTCAGACTGGCCGTGCGTTTCACCGATTCAAGCACAGCGGCTCGGCTCACAAACGAGTGGACGGAATGTGGCGCCGGGGTGGCCAAACCAGTGCCGAAACCTTGGGCCAGGGCCGTGGCCTGATCGCTGGGGGTGCCGCCCAGCACGGCGTCACGCAGCCTGTCCGAGAAGGTGCCGATTCCTGTACCTCCCAAGTTTCCTTGCCTGGCCTGCACAAACAGAGCGTCGTTCTTCACCTCGCCGAAGTTCCAGCCCTCGCCGTAAAGGTAAATGTCTTTCCCGCAAACCCCATCGCGCTCCACTGTCAGTTCATCCAAAGCGGCCCGCACGGCCAGCATGTTGCCGCGCGTGTGGTGCCCCATCAGGTCAAACCGGAATCCGTCTAGTTTGTATGCCCGCGCCCAAAAAACTACCGAATCAACCATCAGTTTCTCAGCCATTATGTGCTCGGTGGCAATGTTTGGGCAGCAGGTGGAATCGAAAACTTTACCCGTATTCATGCACTGCCGATAATAGTAACCGGGCACTATTTTATCTAAAATAGAATTGTGTTTTTGCCCCGCTGCCATCGTGTGATTGAAAACCTGATCAGCCACCACTAGATAACCTAAATCGTGCAGCGTACCCACCATCGAGCGATATTCATAAATGCGTGAACCGCCCGTAGCTGACACCGCGTAAGAGCCCTCAGGCACATTCCAGTGCAAAGGGTCATAACCCCAATTCCAAGCATCATTATTGCGAATCTTTTCGATTTCGGCTTGCTGATGCGGGGAATCGGGGGCATATCCCTCCAAATCACCAGGGGATTCCTGCACGGCAGGGTCTTCGGGAATGGAAGCAATGTCAAAGGTGGGCAATAAATGAATCGTGTTCATTCCGGCCGCTTTTAGTTGCCGCAAATGTTGCACCCCCGCAGTATCAGCGCAGGTGAAAGCCAGATATTTCCCACGCCATTCGGCGGGCACCGTTTCATCGTCACGCGAGAAATCTCGCACATGCAACTCGTAAATAGTGTGATCAACCGGGTGCTCTAAAGTGGGCGCAGGGGTATTTGTCCAAATTGGGGGCGCCCATTGCGAATCCGATAAATCAACCACCACAGAATACTTCGACCCTAAGGTTAACCCAATACTGTACGGGTCGGTCACCAAATTGGTTTCTATTTTGCCAGTGGTGGGGGCATAAACCTCAACCTCATAAAGGTAACGCGCACCCACCCAGTCAGTTTCACCCGGCGCGGACGAGGCTGTCCAGGTGCCGTCCGCCTCCCGCAGCATGGGAACCCGGGCGTCCGGGGTGTCCGTCTGGTTTGACGGCAGAAATATCAACAAAGTCACGGATTTCGCGGTGGGTGCCCACAAGGCAAAGGAAACCCCGGCGGGCGTCACCCGCGCCCCGAACTCGAACCCGAATCCGAACCCGGACCCGGACGCGGACTGCCGTTGTCGGGCGGCCGCAGCCCCGTAAAGCGAGTCGAGCAAAAGCGCAACCTGCACCCCGGTCGAAGCTTTCACCTTGGCCAGGCTAGCCCGCGAGGACAAAACTAAACCCGCCGCCCCCAAAGCACCATGAACAGCACCGGCACCAGCACCAGTACCATGACCAGCACCAGCACCAGCACCCCGCCCGGAACCCCGCCCGGAACCCCGCGAAGAAAGCTCCGCCACCAACCGCCCCGTCAGCGCCTGCTCAATCTGAACTCGACTCAAAGCACTGCCATCACTGCGCGCAGGCCGGTACGCCGACCACCCCGCATATTCGGCGGCCTGGTTAGGTAAGGCGTGCGGTAAGGGAATGAGGGCAAAATCGCCAATGTCGGTACACAGCCGCCAGCCAGCACTTTGCGGCCCAGGCAGCAGCAGAACACCTTCACTTATCCAGTGCGCAGAATTTTCGCCAATAGCGCCAATAGCATTAGGTTTCACAAGATCACAACCTACAGATTCATGCTGTAAGCACTGTTGTAAGTGTTCGCATCTATTTCTGCCATCACTGAATTGTCGCGGCGTAACGCCTGGGTTAGCACTCGGGTCAAATACCACGGGTCAACTACGGCACACAATTCCCGCGCCGAATGCATAGATAATATCGGGGCGCCGCAATCCACAGTGCGCAAACCCAAACGTGTGGCGGTAATTGGCCCGGTTGTGGAACCGCACGGAATATCGTTATTAGAAACATATGATTGGTGCGGCACTTCTGCCAATTCGCAAGCCACATTCCATAGGGCGGCACTAACAGCGTCTGTGGCGTAACGCTGATTCGCGTTCACCTTTAGAATGGGGCCGCCCCCTAACGTAGGTTGGTCGTGGGGGTCGTGGCGTTCGGGATAATTCGGGTGTACCCCATGCCCCACGTCGCAAGAGATATGCCAGGATCCAGCCAGATTGCGCAAGCGATCCTCAACTTGGCCGTCCAGCGCTATCTCAATGCGCCGCAAAACGTGCTCTAGGAACGTGCCACCAGCACCGGAACGCGTATTCGACCCAATTTCTTCATGGTCAAAACAGGCCACCAAAGCGACAGTGTGAATATCAAAAGGCAGGGTGTTCAACATTGCGGTCATCGCACAATGGGTGCCCAATAAATTATCAAGACGCGAACTAGCAAACAACGAATCGCCTTGCCCAAAAACGCGCGGCGGCTGGGTATCTGCTGTAATAACGTCAAAACCAACAATATCCTCCGGGCCAATCGGGTCATCAAAGCGGTGTGCCGCCCCCAACAAAGCCAAAATATCGGCCGGGGTGCCGCTGTCCACCCCCCAAATCGGCTGCATGTGTTTTTGCCGATCCAATACCAAGTTCTCGTTAGCGCTGCGATCTAAATGAATCGCTAACTGCGGAATTCGTAACATCGGCCCAGTACGCACTAAATGGGCCATGCCATCTTTAGTGGCTATGCGGCCCGCTAATTCCAATTCCCTATCCAGCCAAGAATTAAGTAACGGAGAACCATAAACCTCCACGGCAGCCTGCAAAAAGCCATGATTCTCAAATGTGCTGTGCGGTTTTAGCTTAAATCCGGGGGAATCTAAATGTGTGCTGATAATGGTAAATGGCGTGGCAGGCCCGGCCTGGTCGGGCAGTTGGAAAATGATCGCTGAACCGTCACGCACCACCACATAACGCACCCCTGGCCCGATTTCCCACGGCTCGGTTTCGTGCAATTCCACAGCTCCGGCGGCTACGGCCCGCGCCCGGATTTCGGCGGCTGCGTGGTAGGACGACGGCGACGCGCTGATGAAGGCGGCCAAATCGTCTATGTGCTCGAGGGCGGCGGGCGGCGGCGGGCTGATTTCTGCCCGATGTTTTGAGGCCGTTTCGTCAAATTCGGTCAGTTCCGCCTGCCCCGGTGCATCATACATACCCCAATCCTGGCACGAAACGAACGTAAATATCCACTTAATTGTCTGTGGTATATGTCTAAAGTACCCTATGAGCAGTATGCCAGGTCTCGGGCCCATTCCGCCCGTCTGGCCTACTGGCACTCGAAACACGCCGCGAGTGGCGCCGCGCGTGCTGGCTGGGTTGGTCACCGTGCTGGCCGCTATCGGGGTGCATTTGATGTGGGTGTTTTTCGTCAATTCCGCCGCTGGCCAGCGCATTGACCGCGCCGCCTTCGAGGGGGCCGCGTTTGAGCAAGGCCGCCTATGGCAGGTGGCGCAGCCCGTGCTGAACGTGGTTTCTTACGCCCTGGTGATCGGCGGCGCCGCAGCGGCCGTGCTCATCGCGATTTTCCGAAAACGGGTGCTGCTCGCCTTGGAACTGTTGGCGTTGATCGGCGGCGCCAACCTCACCACGCAGTTGATCAAGGACTGGTACCCTCGCCCGCACCTGCTACCCGGCTGGACGGGGCCGAACTCCCTGCCCTCGGGCCACACCACGGTTGCCGCTTCGGTTTCGGCGGCGCTGCTGCTGGCCGTGCCCAGGCGGTGGCGGCCCGTGGTGGCGCTTTTGGGGGCGGGGTGGACCATCGCGATTGGGCTTTCGACGCTGGTTGGGCAATGGCACCGCCCGGCTGACGTGATAGCGGCCGTGTTGGTGGTGTTGGCGTGGGGCGCGCTGATTTGTGCGCTCACCAGTTTCCACACGATGGATCAGGCGGAGGACGAGCTGCGGGGTAATTTGGTGTGGAAAAGGCGGTGGCCGTACCGGTTGACGCCCACGGTTTCGACCACCTCGTGGGTGGTGGGCACCACCATGACCGCGTTGGCGGCCATTGGCTTGACGGTGTGGATAGTGGTAATTTGGCGGCTGCTACTTGCAAGCCCTGACGTTTCGGACTACTTTGTAACGGCATACGGTGGCGGCGCGGCTGGCGTGGTTGGTTTCACGTTGGCCAGTTTCGCCGTGTTGTTGGTGGTGCGGCAGGCCACCGGCGCGCCGCGCAGCGTGGAGATTTGAGGGAGATATTAATGGCTCGAAAACTTGTGATAGTTGAGTCCCCTACTAAGGCACGCAAAATTGCGGGTTATTTAGGGCCAGAGTTCACCGTGGAGGCCAGCGTTGGCCATATTCGTGATATCCCATTGCCGAAGGATTTACCGGCCGAATTGAAGAAAGGCCCTTACGGGCGGCTCGCCGTTGATGTCGAGCACGGGTTTGAACCATATTACCTAGTCAACGCCGATAAGAAAGCAAAAGTTAGGGAATTAAAAGCGGCGCTAAAAGAGGCTGACGAACTTTACCTCGCAACTGACGAGGACCGCGAGGGTGAGGCTATTGCCTGGCATTTGTTGCAAGAACTAAAGCCTAAAGTGCCCGTGCGGCGTATGGTATTTCACGAAATCACCAAAGAGGCAATTACTAGAGCTTTAGCGAATACCCGAGATATTGATTCGGGAATGGTGGACGCCCAGGAAACTCGCCGTATTTTGGACAGGCTTTATGGCTGGGAAATGTCGCCCGTTTTGTGGGCGAAGGTGCGCACCGGGTTGTCGGCGGGGCGGGTGCAATCGGTGGCCACGCGGCTGATCGTGGACCGGGAGCGGGCGCGGATGGCGTTCGTGAGCGCGGGTTATTGGGACGTGTTCGGACAGTTCACACCCGCCGCGCAGGCCGGGGATTCTTTCTTGGCGCGTTTGACCTCGTTGGACGGCGCTCGTGTGGCTACGGGCCGCGATTTTAACTCCCAGGGCGAGCTTACCTCGGGAGCCACCCAGCTTAACGAGGCTGGGGCGCAGGCCGTGGTGGCTGGTTTGCAGGGCGCTGACCTGCGGGTTCAAGAGGTGGCCGAGAAGCCATACACGCGCAGACCAGCCGCGCCCTTCACCACCTCCACTTTGCAACAAGAGGCGGGCCGGAAACTGCGCATGGGCGCGCGGGCCTCCATGCGGGTGGCCCAATTCCTGTACGAAAACGGTTATATCACCTACATCCGAACCGACTCGACCGCGCTCAGCGCCGAGGCGATTGCGGCAGCCCGCAAGCAGGCGGTGGAGTTGTACGGCCCCGACGCCGTGCCGCCCAGCCCTCGCCTTTACGCCACCAAGCAAAAGGGGGCGCAGGAGGCGCACGAGGCCATCAGGCCTGCCGGTGACCATTTCCGCACCCCTAAAGAGGTGGCCGGGGAATTGCACGGCGACCAATTCAAGCTTTACGAACTGATTTGGAAACGCACGGTTGCCTCGCAAATGGCTGACGCCAAAGGCTTCACCGCCTCTATTAAAATTGGGGCGCCGTTATCCGCTGCTGCTGGCTTTTTGGCGGGGCAAGACGCCGTGTTTTCCGCGACGGGCACGGTTATCACTTTCCGTGGTTTTATGGCCGCTTACGAAGAGGGGCGGGATAAAGACGGCGAAAAGGGTGACGACGACGCGCGCGAGGTGCGGCTGCCGAAATTGGCTGTTGGTGACGGGTTGACCGCGCGGGATTTGGAGGCCGACGGGCACAGCACCAATCCGCCCGCCCGCTTTACTGAGGCCTCTTTAGTTAAGTCGCTGGAGGATTTAGGAATTGGGCGGCCCTCCACATACGCGTCCACTATTTCCACAATTCAAGATCGCGGATATGTGCAAAATGTGGGCCAGGCTTTAGTGCCCACTTGGTTATCTTTCGCAGTGACTAAGTTGCTGGAAGACCATTTCGACTGGTTAGTGGATTACCGTTTCACCGCCAAAATGGAAGAGGACCTGGACGACATTGCGGCGGGGGACAGGGATCGGCGCAAATGGCTGGAACTTTTCTATTTCGGGGATGGGTCCAAAGACAGGCGCGGCATTAAGGATCGGGTAGATAATTTGCCCGAAATTGACCCGGTGGTGATCAATTCGGTGCCGCTGGGCGACGGGATGCGGTTGCGCGTGGGCCGGTACGGGCCATACGTGGAGGATTTGGCGGCTCAGGTGGGTGAGGGCGAGGCGCCGCCGCGCGCTTCGGTGCCGCCCGAGATGGCCCCCGACGAATTGACGCCCGGCAAGGCGCGCGAGTTGTTGGACGCCGGTTCGGACGACGGACGCTCACTCGGTT
>JAITCS010000225.1 GCA_031282935.1 Cellulomonadaceae bacterium | reverse complement strand
CACCGACGTGATCACCGGGCCAGGCGCTGGCACAATAACAATGGTGGTGACCAACTCGGGGCTGACCCCGCTGGCCAACATCCAAGTGTTTGACCCGTATTTCGGCGGTCTAGTTTGCACCATCGCGAGCCTAGAACCGGGCGAGCAAGACGCGACCAGTTGCCTGGGCAACTATGTTATTGACGCTGTCGAACTCAAAAACCGCACCAACCCGCAACCCTTGGACGCCACCGAAGGTATTTGGTGGAACGACACCGCAGGCCGGGCTTACTTCAATCTTGCCGCCAGCGTGATCGCCAGCCCGGAGTACCAAAACCCGCCCACCTCCGCGAACCCGGACGGCGGCGGTTGGTTATTCCCCGAGCCGAGCGCGGGCGCGTTCCAGTCCCACAACTTTGCCACCATCGCGATCCCCATCATCACGCCCGGCGACCTGGGCGGCTGGCTAGAGTTGCCGTTCACCGGCTACTTCCCGTTGGGTGGTGCCGAGGCTGGGTCAAGCCAGGGGTCGCCTGGCTTGGATTGGTTGGTGTTGGTGTTCGAGTTGGCGCTAGTGGTTGGGGTAGGTTGCACGGTGCTGCGCGCCAAACGCTCCGCCAGTTGAGCTTTCCGGTGGTTGACCCTACCCGGTGGTTGAGCCTGGTCGAAACCACCCTACTGCCGAACCACACCCACACTGCGCGGTAACACCCTCACCCCACGAAATTGCCCACAATTTCGCGAGGACCCCGAGTCAGCGCCCTTAAGCCTTGCAAAGCTAAGTTAACAGAGGCCTAAAACCGCCACCCTCCGGTGGTTGAGCCTGACGAAACTACACGCTCACCGAAACCAATGCGCGCCGAGCGCCGCCTTTCCCCCGCCCCCTCCGAAACGCGCTATCATGTGCCCATGCTTGGTCGTTTTTCTCGATTTGTTACGGGCGCGCTGGCGTCATTGCTGCTGGTGGGCGGCGTTGTTGTCCCGGCGTCGGTCGCCTGGGCCGAGCCTGGCAGCGTGCTGATTGACGGGAATTTCGACGATGGCACCGCGCAGGGTTGGACGGCGCGCGAAACCTCGGGGGAGGGCACGCAGGGCGAGGTTGTGAGCGGCGATGGGGCGGCGGGCACCAGCCACTCGTTGCACATTACCGGGCGGGATAATCAGGGCGACGGCGCCATTTATAATGCCACTGACATTCTTGAGTCGGGTCAGAAATACGAATTCAGCGCTTATGCGAAGTTTTTAGGTACTGCTGCTGGTTCACTTACTTTATCCAGCCAAACGGATAACGATACTTTCACCAACCTGATTGAGTTTGGTAATATCGCAGCCGGGCAGTGGACGCCAATTTCGGGCACCTTTACCATGCCGCTTTTCGATAACTCCGCTTATCTTTATTTGGAAACCCCTTGGGCGGGCGGTCAACCCGGAAATACTGATTCTTTCGCTCTCGATCAGATAACTATTTCTGCCCCGGAACAAACCGTAACGGTGGGCGATTTGCCCGCATTGAAAGACACCCTGAACAACATGGGTGCTGGCATGGCCATTGATTCACGTGAAACAACCGGCCCCGCCTCCCAGCTTCTATTGCAACAATTCAACCAAGTCGTGGCCGAAAACCACATGAAGCCCGAGGCGTGGTTTGATGGGGTGTGGAACTTTGAGCGCATTGGTGAGGGCTCGCAAAACATGCGCCTTCATCCGCAAGCGCGCGCGATTTTGCAGTTCGCTGCCGCGAATAACTTGCGGGTGTTTGGGCACGTGATGATTTGGCACTCGCAAATTCCTGACTGGTTTTTCCAAGAAACTCCGGGCGGCGATTGGCTTAGCGGCGAGCCTGGCCGCGAAGAATTGTTGCGCCGCATGGACAACCTGATCTACAACCAAGCGTATTTGATTTCGGAAGAGTTTGGCCCATTCGGTTCGCCCACAAACCCGATGACCGCTTGGGAGGTGGTCAACGAGGTTGTTTCTAATTCCAATTTCGACATGTGGGGTTTGCGTAATTCGCGGTGGGCACAAATAATCGGTGAGGATTTTGTGGAGCAAGCTTTCCGCTTTGCTGATCTATATGTAAATCACGAATTCGCGGCGCCGGGCAGTGACCGTCCAGTAACGTTATGGATAAACGATTACAATACCGAGGTTCTCAATAAGCGGCTCCGCTACATTGACCTAGTAAATAGGTTATTGGAGGCCGGGGTTCCTATTGACGGTGTGGGCCAGCAATTCCACCTGCAAATGACCACTCCTGTGATTAACGTGCGCGAGGCTTTGGATGATTTCGCCAACATTCCTGTGCGCCAAGGCGTCACCGAGCTCGACATCACCATGCAGCAGCCCAACCCCTCCGAGGACCAGTTGGACGCCCAAGGCCACCGCTTCCTTGAGATTTTCAACGTTTTCCGTGAGCACCAGGCCGCCGCAAATGACCTCGATTTCGTGACCGTTTGGGGTCTGACTGACGCCCGTTCTTGGCGTGGCGACCTCACGCCTACGCTGTTCAATGGCGACCTTTCCCCGAAGCCCGCCTTCTGGGGCGCCGTCGGTGACCTGGCTGGTCTGGGGGTTCTGCGCGGAACCGCCAACGCCTTCGGGGGCGCTTTCACCGCCGACTGGGTTCGCGCCAACCCCAACGCGGCGTTCATTGACCCAATCTGGGGCAACACGCCCGCCATCGAACTGTCCGACGGCGTGGGCGATTTCCGCGTGCGCTGGAATAACGAGGGCCTAGTCCTGCTGGTCGAGGCCCCGGCCGGGTCTGACCGCACGGAAGTCACCTTCAACGGGCGCACCTCCACGCCGCCTTTCGACGACGCCGGGGGTGTCGAGTCCTTCACCGACTCCAGCGTCACTGACGATGTTAGTGTGGTGCCAGCGGTGACCCGCGAAATCATTTTCATCTCCGACCCCGACATCGTCGCAGGTGGCACCGCTGAACTTGACGTGCGCCGTTTTGCGGACACCACCGATGTGGGCGGTTGGAACAGCCCGGGCACCACGGGCACTGTCACCTTCCTTGAGCCGTTGTCGTTCACGCAGGCTGTGGTTGCGGACCGCGCTCCCGTGTTCCAAACGGACAGCGTGGGTGCGCCTGGGCAATGGGCCGCCGAGGGTTCGGCCGGGGGCTCGTCCGGCGCGGCTATTCAACAAACGGTTCGTGAAGCTGACCCAATCTGGGACACCGGCGTGGCCATCCGCACCGGCCTGACCCAAAGTGGGGCGGCGGACGGCGCCACCGCCGAGGTGCATACGCTGTGGTATGAGGACACGCTTTTCGTGCGGTTCGATGTGACCGACCCGGACATTGACCTCAGCGCCACCGACCCGTGGGAGCGCGATTCAGTTGAGGTTTTCCTAGACCTGGGCAATGCCAAGAACGGCGAGTACCGGCCCTGGCACGACATCCAAATCAGGGTGGACGCCGCAGGCGGCGTGACTTTCGGCACGGGGGAGCCGGGGCGGCAGCAGGAGCGTCTGACTGCGGTTTCGACCCACACCACCGATACGGGCTATGTTGTCGAACTGGCGGTGGGCATGTGGACCATCAACGAGCACCAGTCCCGCGTGGATTACGTTGGCATGAACACCTTCCAGGGCTTTGACGTGCAGGTCAACGACGCCACGGGCGGGGTGCGCACGGCGGTACACAGTTGGGCCAACCCCACCGCTGACGGTTTCCAAGACACTTCGCGCTGGGGGGTTATCGAGCTGGTGAGTGAGGCGGGGCCTGCCGCGCCGGGCGAACCTTTGGCGCCTGGGGCTACGGCTCCTGGCACGGCCGCCTCGCCTGCGGGTGGGGTGCCTTGGCCGCTGATCATCGGTCTGGTGGCCGGGTTGCCCGCGCTGTACCTGCTCACCCGCTACCTGCACCGCCGCCGCGTCCTCCGCCAAGACCGCGTCTAGCCCCCCGCCCCCCGCCGGTTGAGCCCGAGCCCGGTGGTTGAGCCTATCGAAACCACCCCTGAGCCGCTGGTTGAGCCCGTCGAAACCACCCCGTCTGAACCCCACCCATCGAATCACCGAGGCGGCGCGGAGGTTTTAGGCTTCTGCCAACTTGCTTTCGCGAGCTTTATGGGCGCGGTGCAACCGCGCAGTGCAACCAGTGGCTACGCTGAACCTATGAACACCGCGATATTCACAGGCAAAGCCAGCGCATACGCCGCTGGCCGCCCCGGCTACCCTCCTGAGGCGATGGACTACATCTGCTCGCTTGTGCCAGCGAGCGCGGTGTTCGCTGACATCGGGGCGGGCACCGGCAAGTTCACAGAACTGCTCGCCGAGCGCGAGTATAAAGTGTTCGCAGTCGAACCAAACGCCGACATGCGGGCGGAACTGGAAAAAACGATGGCGCCCTACCAGAACGCCAAGATCGTCGCTGGGACGGCCGAAATGACTACGCTCCCAGACGATTGTGCCGATGTAATCACCTGCGCGCAAGCTTTGCATTGGTTCGACCCGGCGACTTTCCGCGCGGAGTGCCACCGCATCGGAAAACCCGGCGCGCTAGTGGTATCGGTGTATAACACCACACCTGGCGGCAGCAGTTTGGCCCATTGCGAATCCTCTACGGAAGCGTTCTTCAACAACCCAGCCCTGCGAGAGTTTCCGAACCCGCAGTTTTATTCGCGCGCGGGCTGGCTCACCTACATGACCTCGCATTCCCACGATCCCTTGCCCTCCGATGAGCGGTACGCAGAACATTTGGCCGAGGTTAACGCAGTGTTCGACCAAGAAAACGTCGGCGGCCTCCTGCGCCGCGATGTCGTCACCATGATCTACACCGAGCCCCTAACCGAAATTCCATAACCCCTAATTCGTCCTCAAAGCAGACCTGGCATGATAAAGTGCGCCGATGGCCCACGCACTTAAGCGGCGTATTTTAGACTTGCAGTTGAGCCGCCCAGTAACTCGGCGCGACGTTGGCGACTTAGGCCCGCAACTACAAGGGGTGCTAATGCAAAACATCGCCCCTGAATATGCCAGTGAATTGCACTCGACCGCAATAAACCCCTATTCACAGTATGTTATCCCCGGCGCGCAGTCAGATATGATTCGGTGGGTTGTTAGTGGAGTAGCTACTGAAAGCACTGAGGGCATTTTCGCCGCATTGTCAGAAATGTATTCGGCTGGTTTCCGGCTTGAACAACGAGGAATCGATGTAAAGGGTATTAGGGAAACCGCAGAATCCATCCCCATAAAGCACCTTGATTCCTCTTTCTTTTCTAGTGATCCTCCCACAAGATTTAGGGTGAAATTTCTAACTCAGACCGCTTTTCGTCACCAAGGTGAATACACAATTTTACCTGAGCCACGGTTAGTCTTCCAAAGCCTTGCCATGAAACATGCCTGGCTACTAGATGGTGAGAAACTTGATGAGGGGCTGAGTGCCGAATTAGGAAAAAGTATTCGACTCGGATATCCCCCTCTTTATAAAGGTCTGACTGTGACGAGGCTTCTAGCGGGAAATCCGCGAGGAGCGGGAGGAATCTCAAATGCCGCAATACAGGCACCGGGATTACAGATCGGAAGGTAATCGGGATCGTTTTTCAGAGAATTGAGTCGCTTGGAATCCTCACGGCAGGAGATCCCGATAGCAACTCTCGTTTTACTATCGACGCCTAACACCACCAGGCATTTGCTTTTCCCCTAAAATTAGCTTCATTCGCGAGCGCAGAAAATAGCAGTTACTCTTGCTGGTTGAAAGATTATTATTCGCGCCTCTAGACTCGACGGTTTCATGCTCCCGACCTACAGTAAGGTATCGAGAAAATCGGCGATCAGACCGCCGCGCAGGGAGGGTTCGCGCATGGCGGAACGCATCGCCAGGAGCGTCGGTATTCCGAGGCTGGCACAGGATTTGGCTACGTCATTGGCGCCTTCCTATGCGCTACGAAAGTTCTGGCCCCCGAGTCAGCGCCGCCCTCGGTAATCGCCCATACTTGTCCCAGCGGCAGCGGGTCGAGAGAGATGGCACTGCTCCACGCCATCGTCTATGCGGTAGTCGAATTGAATGTTACGGAATTCTGCCGCGCCAATCAGCCGTTGCTGTTATTTTACAAGGCAGCGGCATTCCGATACCAGTCAAACCGCACATTCCATTCTTCATCTGAAATTTAATTTTGGATTCGGGGGCGGGATAGATTAGTTTCAATAGCCTATTAACGATTTTGTTAATCGTCGCTAGATCGCGCCCTGAGAAGTTTTTTGTGTTTATTGGTTGCCTCCGACTGTCGTTTCCTGCTGCGCCAGTATGCTGCCGTTGGTGTCCACGAGTACTATGATGATGTTTGTTCCGGCTTCAGTGCCGGGAGTGTCGTCATCAGCCATT
>JAITCS010000211.1 GCA_031282935.1 Cellulomonadaceae bacterium | reverse complement strand
CGCCTCACTTGCACCGATTTCGCCAACTTCGACTCTCGCTGGCTCCCGTCCGAAAGCCTTGTATATTGCGACCCACCCTATCTGATCACCTGCGCCCCATATTGTGAAAATGGCCGGTGGAACACCAAAAACGAAATCCAGTTGTATGAATTCCTTGACGGCCTAAATGATTCCAACGTTAGGTTTGCGCTCTCCAACGCCGTTTCCAGTAAAGGCCGCAAAAACGAACTTTTGCAGCGCTGGGCGCGGAAATATCGGACAGTTCCGCTTGATTACCACTACGGCAACAGCAATTATCATACCAAAGATAAAACTAAGTCCACTCAAGAAGTGCTAATCGTAAATTACTAACTACTGACAGAAGCCTTTATACGGGCCAGTGAGGCGCTGGCGCAAACTAGCGGAGGTGTGACGCGAGCGAGCGGAGGCGTCCAGGTGGCCTGGCGATGTCTTTAGTGTGAGCCCGCGATGTCTTTAGTGCGGGCTGGCAATCGCGTTTGTGCGGGCGATGGCCGCCGCCACCGCCTGCGCTATCGTGCCCCGAACCGCGCCCGTATCCAAGGCGTGCAAGGCGGCCGCCGTCGTACCCCCTGGTGAGGTCACGCGTTCGCGCGCCAACGAGGGATGCTCGCCGGTAGCGGCCAACATCAAAGCGGTGCCCTTGAAAGTCTCTATCGCAAGCTGAGTTGCGACTGCGCGCGTCAGGCCCTGCTGCACCCCAGCCTCAATGAGCGCCTCGATGAAATAGGCCACGTAGGCCGGGCCGCTACCGGAAATCGCGCCCACCGCTGGCTGATCCGCCTCCGAAACCACCACCACGGCGCCGCTGCCCCCGAGCACCTGCTGCGCGAGCGCCAACTGCGCTGGCGAAACGGTGGGGCCGGGACTAATGGCGGTAATTCCAGCACCAACACTGGCCGGGGTATTCGGCATTGCCCTGATAATCGGCTGCTCTGGCGGCAAATACCCGGCCAAAGCCGCGAGCGTAATCCCCACCGCTACCGAAACCACCACGCAATTAGGTGCTAGCGCTGGCGCGATTTCCGCCAACACTGCGGGAATATCTTTCGGCTTTACGCACACCAAAACTAAACTCGCCCCGGTGACTGCCTGGGCATTATCCGAAACAACGTTGACCCCGAAATTAGTTGCTATTTGCTCGCGGAAATGGGAATCCAAAGTGGTAACGCTAACATCGGCAGGCTCAAATCCGGCACGTAAGGCGCCTGCTAAAAGGGCCTGACCCATATTGCCAGCGCCAATTACAGCTAACTGCGACATTTGGCTATCCCCTAACTATTGCGACTTGTTACAGACGATATGCCGTAAAGAAATCGGGTAAATCCTCAAGCGGCCCTTGCGCTTTGATCACCACCGTGCCATTTCGCCAGATGATTTCGCCTAAACCCTCGCCCAAATCATAAAGTGAATAAGTGCCCACCACATCACTTCCCACATGCACATCACCATGATTTATGGAATTTGCGCCGGGAGCAGTTGCTAAGCGGCGATAAATATTTCCAGCATCATCACCAGTAGCCCACTGCCCCACTTGTACGGTTATATGCCGACCGCTATCGGAAAGGCCGTCAATGTAATTCACTGTCCAAGCCTCAACAGCATAATAGTCATTTTGCCAACTAGGCCCCGGAGCCGTGCCCTGCTGCGCCGAAATCCCAGCCTGAACCCAACCCAAAACCGTATCCGGTAAAGCCGCCACCAGCGCTGTTTGATCCCCTTCGCGTGGGGCTGGCGCAGCCGTTGGCGCCGGTGGAGCAGCCGTGACTGTGACGGTTGGGGTGGGCTGTGGTGGCGCCGGATTCGCATAACCGGGCCAGACGAATGCGGTCAGCGCGCCGATCCCGAGCACCAACGCTGAAACAGCACCAATTATCAGGTTGCGGCGCCGAGCAGCGAGGCCGGGATTGGGGCGCTTGACCTTGGCTTGGAGCGGCGCTTGCGCCATCGGATATTGGGCGCCGTCGTATTGCCCGTTGTTGTAATGCTCGTTGGCGTATTGCACTGTGTGGTACTGATCGGCGCTGTACTGATCAGTGCTGTACTGATCGGCGCCGTATTGCGTCGGAGCGCCATAGAACTGCGAGCCGTCGTCATATGGCGCGCCCCCGTCATACTGCCCATAACCATTGCGTCGCACCCCACCACCAGACCCTATCGGGACGTTAAAGCTCCTGGTGTCGTCCAACTGCGGCTGCCGATCTATCCCGAGCGGCCCGAACCCGGAGGCACTTCCCCCGGTGCGCCCTTCCGCGTTGGCCTGAAGCCAGCGACTGCCGCTACGGCTAGTTGGCACATGTTGCATAAGCCAAGCATATTGCCGGGCGCGGGCAGTTTTGAGTATCCCTCTCCGGCGGCGCGGCGAATGAGTTGCGGCCAAGTGTTCGAATGGTTAATCGTTCTTGTCCGAGGGGGCAGGTACGGTAGGAACATGGACGGCAGCAAGGGTAAGGTTCGAAGCGAATTTCAGTGCGCCGAGTGCGGTTGGGGCGCCTCAAAATGGGTCGGGAAGTGCGGAGAATGTCAAGCCTGGGGCTCGGTTGTGGAGGTGGGAGCCAAGGTGGGGCCGCGCACTCTGGCGGCGCGGCACGTGGCGGCTGCGCAGCCCATCACAGCGGTAGACGGCGGCGCTGGAGAGGTGATTCCCACCGGTATCGCAGAGTTTGATCGGGTGCTTGGCGCCGGATTGGTGCCGGGGGCGGTCATTTTATTGGCGGGTGAGCCGGGGGTCGGAAAGTCCACGCTACTGCTGGAGGTGGCTTCGCAGTTTGCGCAGCTCCGTACTGGGGTCGGGGCTAGATCGAGCGGTGTTGAATCAAGCGGTGTTGTTTCTCATGAAACATCGGGCACTGGTAACTCTGGGCCAGTGCTGTACCTGACCGGCGAAGAGGCGGTGAGCCAGGTCAAACGCCGCGCGGAAAGGATAGGTGCGATTCCAGACGACGCATCGCGGTTGCTCTTGGCTGCGGAAACTGATTTGTCGCACATTTTGGGTCAGATTGAAACAGTGGCGCCCAGCCTGGTGATCGTGGATTCGGTGCAGACCATTTCCTCCAGCGAGGTTGACGGCGCCCCCGGTGGAGTGGCGCAAGTGCGTGAGGTAGCCGGAGCACTAATCAGTGCAGCAAAGCAGGCAAATGTGCCGATTATTCTGATTGGGCACGTCACGAAAGATGGCACCGTAGCCGGACCGCGCACCCTGGAGCATCTGGTTGATGTGGTGCTGCAATTCGAGGGGGAAAGCCATACCCGCTTGCGGCTGTTACGGGCGTTGAAAAACAGGTATGGCCCCACTGATGAAATTGGTTGCTTTGAGCTATCCGAATATGGGCTGACAGGATTCGTGGATCCGTCGAGCATTTTCATGTCCCAAAACGGCACTGCGGCAGCCGGTTCCTGCATCACGGTTTCGATGGAAGGGCGGCGTCCCATCGCCCTTGAAATCCAAGCGCTGGTGGCACCGGGGAACGCCGGTAATCCCAGGCGCGCCACCTTGGGCGTCGAAAGCTCGCGGTTGGCCATGCTGCTCGCTGTCTTGCACCGGCACGCTGGGATTGCCCTTGCTGACCAAGAGGTATACCTCTCAACTGTGGGCGGTGTCAGGTTGTCCGGGCCTGCGGGGGATTTGGCAGCGGCGTTGGCCATCGTTTCCTCCTATTTGGGAGTGCCTTTACCGCGCCGCTTCATTGCCGTGGGCGAAGTGGGGTTGGCCGGGGACATTAGGGCAGTTCCGGGTTTGGAACGCCGCCTTTCGGAAGCAGCTCGACTCGGATTTACCCACGCCATCGTGCCGCCTGGGGTCTCAGGGGTGGCTGCTGTTTCGCAGAAAACCAAGATTTCCCTGATAGAAGTAACCCAGATCGCCCAGGCGATTGAAGCTGCCTTGGGTGGGCACTCTGGTGCCGCCACTGCTGATTTGGCCCAACAAACAAGTCGCTCCTCCCACATGGGATCGAGGCGAGTCCGGCCCGAACGCGGCCGCAGCGAGTCGGCCGATTTTCCGGTCGCGCGAATAGCTTAGCGCCGATCCGGCGGCGGCTGGGTGGTGGCGGCGGGCAATGGCGGGCGGCGGCGAGCAGACGCATTAACCTGCCGCGTGCGCACTAGACTATCGGCGGGCATGCGCGTTGAGCGTGGCCTCGTCCGCGTTAGCGAGCACGAACCTCACCAGCAATGCGGAGCTTGGCACGATTCTGAATTCGCGAGGTTAGCGTAGCCCCATCCGCGTTAGCGAGCGCGGCCCCGTTGGCCTGCCCGAATACGCCGTCACTGCTCGGAATCGGCAACGCTTGTTTCTGCAGCAAGACGCTTTGCGAGCAGGCGTGCGAGTTCGAGCATGGCGAACTGGTTGGCCTTGGTTTCGGCGTCGGAGTTGTAATTGGTGTTGGTATTGACATCGTAGGTGTAAAGATTGCCTGCGGCGTCCTCGATAAACTCAATTCCGGCCACGTCAATGTGATTCGCTCTCAAGAATTGCTCGTATTTCATTAGCAACTCGGTGTGCGGGTTTTCGACGATTTCGAACTTGGGCTGCCCTTGATGCTCCGCTGACGAGTGGGAGCCGACCGGGCAGAACGCGTCGTGAATCTGGCAGGCGTCTGCTGGGCACAATTCAAACCCATCGTCGGTTCGCACTCGCACGGAATACAGGTATTTTCCGCCGATAAACTCTGCCCTGGTTATGAATTGCTGGGGCGGGGAAATGTACTGCTGCAGTAGAGTAATCCCGTCAATCGAATCCTCAAAGAAATTGTTCACATAATCCGCGAGCGCCTGCTCAGTGTGAAATAAATGCACCCCAAGTCCTTTTCCGGCGCGGTTATGTTTCGTAATCAACGGAAACCCGATTTGTTTAGCCGCTGAACAAATGTTATCTTTACCGACCACTGCAATAGTGCGCGGCGTTTTAATTCCGAATTGCTCTAGAGCCGTATATTGCTTCACCTTTGACAATTCCAGGCTGAGCGCCCGCGACCCGTTAAGCACTGTGCGGCCATGAAACTCCAGCCAGTCCAAAACGGCCCCAGTCAACTCCGGCGCGTAACGGTGCCCTCGCGTGTGCGAAGAGGCCGACATCCGATTGTAAAAGACCCCCTCGGGCGGCGCTTCCGCCAAATTGACCGCGCCCTCATCCAAATGCCAGGTCTCGAACGGCAGGCCCAACTCCACCAACCGAGCAGTCAGGTGCGCTGTCCAATCATCGTTCTCGTGAATGACATATATCTTTTTGCCGCTCGGTTCCACCAAGGCACTATATCCGCACCTTGACCCGGCCCTGACGCGGTGGCCGATAATCCTTGCAAGCGGGCCGCTCGCTATCCTGCGAAAATGTGCGGGGTGTGCAAATGTCGCCACCGCCTGGGCAAGTGGCGAACATTCCGGTTTTGACCTGACCGCGAATCAGCTAG
>JAITCS010000137.1 GCA_031282935.1 Cellulomonadaceae bacterium | reverse complement strand
GTTAAAGGTGGCGGCCAGGGTGGTGGTCGGGGCGAGGGCTTGGCCAATGGTTGGGCTGTTTGCGAGGGTTTCGGCTAAATTGCTGAGGCCAAGTTGCTGGGGTGCTAGCATACTAGCGGCAGCGGTGGCGAGGACCAGGAACTGTTTCGGCGCGGCAAACATTACACGACTCCTTCGGCGTGACCTTACTTTCTGTTCCCATCCTGGCACCGCCGCACCCCCCATGCAATCTGCGAAAGACTCTATCGCCTTGCATACGAAAAGATTATGCTGGGTTCAGGTCAATCTGTAGTTGTCCGCCCAGCGCTTCGGCAATCTTCATCAACATAACGCCGCCAGGGGCCTGTGTGCCAGTTTCTATGGCAGAGATGACTCCTTGCCGGGTGCCCGCACGGCGGCTCAGTTCAGCCTGAGTAATCCCGGCGGCCTGCCGGGCATCATAAACAATTTGAGCAAGTTCCATCCTCGCTTTGGCCACCTCAGCCATTTCATCATATTCTGCTCGTTCCTCATCGGTGTAAGCACCAAGTTTGAGGGCTTGCAGGTCGCGCCAGTTCTTCATTTCTAACCATTCTTTTTAGGAGTAATGCGACCAGAAAGCAGTCTCCGGGCGCGGCCAATTTCTTTCTGCTCAGTGCGCTTCTGATGCCGGAAAGTAGTAAGGGTAATGATTTTCTTTCCGGGGTCAAACGTGTAAGTGATGCGCCGCGCCACATTCTCGCAAGCAAACCTGAGTTCAAATAGTTTATCGCCTAACGCCCGTGAGAGTGGCATCCGTGCCTCGTTACCGAGCGCGGCCAGCGCAGCAATGGCTTCGTCAGCCTCCGAGTGCCCGCTAGGGGTCAAACCTAAATACCACTTCTCCACCTCATCAGACATTTTTACTGTCCATTCATCCGGGGTAGGCGGAGGTGGCGGCGTCAACATATGCGTAGTATCTCACGAACCGAGTTATCATGTCAATCAGATATTTTTAGTGTGTGCCTAAGGAACGCATTGAGGGCCGACACGCCGGGATTGCGGGGTTATGCACTGAGTGTACTCACTGAGTGTACTCTCCGCACTATGACGGTTCCGATGGCCATTTTGGCGTTTCTCGACGCCGGCCCGGCGCATGGCTTTGAGCTGAAAAGTCGTTACGACGACCTGCTGGGCCAAGAGCGTGAATTGAAGTATGGCCAGGTGTACGCCACTTTGGCGCGGTTGGAGAAGGCGGGTTTGGCCACTGAGTTGGGGTTGGCGCCGGGCGCGGGACAGGACAGGCGCATGTATGCCATCACCCCGGCTGGGGTGAGCGAGTTCGAGCAGTGGCTCTCCACCCCCGATAGCGTGGCGAGCCGTCCGGCTGAGGTGTTCACCCGCGTGGTGCTCGCCCTGGCTTGCGGGCGCGACGCCGAGCAGGTCTTGGCGGTACACCGGCGAGCGTTTCTGCACCGGATGCGCGATATCACCGCCCGCCGCCACGCCGCCCACCCGATTGAGCGCCTCGCTGGGGATTACGAAATTGCCCACCTGAAAGCGGACCTGGAATGGATCGAACTGGCGGCTAAACGGTTGGGCGTAATTGGCTCGCAGGTTCAGCAGTCCGAGAAACCGCAGTCCGAGAAACCGGCCCATCCCAAACATCACCACCACAAACCAGGCGATAACATCCGAAAAGGAATCAACTAATGGCGCCGTCTAGTTCTAGCCAAAATAACCCAATCTTGTCTGGACATAACCTCAAGAAATCCTACGGCTCCACCAAGGTGCTAAAAGGGGTGGATTTTGAAATCTATCCCGGTGAAGTTGTGGCCGTAATGGGCAAAAGCGGTTCTGGAAAGTCCACCCTACTGCATCTGCTGGGCGGGTTATTGACGCCCGATAGCGGGGAAGTGTATCTGGACGGTAACCGCCTGGATAACCAAAAAGAATCCATCCGTTCCAAGCAGAGGCTAAATCGGCTGGGGTTTGTGTTCCAATTCGGCGATTTAGTGCCCGAACTAACCGTTGCGGAAAATGTGGAATTACCGCTCAGGCTAAACGGCACGGGCGCCACGAAAGCCCGCCAACAAACGCTCGCAATGCTGGACAGGTTAGGCATCAAAGACCAAGCCGACAAACGCCTGAGCGAAGTCAGCGGCGGCCAAGCCCAGCGAGCAGCCGTGGCCCGCGCCTTAGTACACCAACCCGCTGTGGTGTTGGCCGATGAACCCACGGGCAGCCTGGATCAAACCACTGGGGAACTGGCCCTCGAAGCCCTGGTCGGCGCCGCTAAAGCGCAGAACACTGCCGTCGTACTGGTAACCCATGACATCACCGTGGCCGCCTACGCTGACCGCGATGTGCTGCTGCGCGACGGAGCCGTGGATACCGAACTGCACGACGCGCTCGCCGGAACCGCACCAGCCGCACCAGCCACGCCGCCCGCCCCGACCTCCCCAGCCGCGCCAACCAAACCGGAGGGCCAAAACTAATGAGCCCCCTAATCCCCCTGGGCCTGAAGTTGGCCCGAGCCGGTGGCCGTTTCCGCATCCTCGCCATCGCGGCCGGGACCGCCCTCAGCGCATTGTTGCTGCTCACCGGCCTAGCCCTGCCCACTGCGATGCAACCCGACCCCATCTTGCGGCAAGGTAATTGGCTCATCAACAGTCTGGTACTGGCCGCTGTGATAATCCCTGCCGCGATTTTGCTGATCGTGGTCGGGCGCCTTTCATCGGGCATCCGCGACCAACGATTGGCAGCGCTAAGGCTCATCGGCGTCACCCCGAAGCAGGCTCGCACGGTCGCCGCAGTGGAAAACGGGGTGCTGGCGCTAGCCGGAGCCGTGGCCGGGTTCCTGCTGTTCGCAGTTATCGCCCCGCTGTTGCAAAGGTTCGGCTTACCCGGCTTCGGGCATTTCCCCGGCCAATTCGCCACCACACTGCTCCAAAACCTAGGCAGCATCGTAGCGCTGACTGCCATATCAATCGCGGTGGGTACATCGGCCACCTGGGACCATAGCGCCGCCAAAACCGCCAAAACCGCCAAAACCGCCAGAACCCAGCCCAGCCTAGCCTGGTGGCGGCCCATACTATTCTTGGCGGCCCTGGCCACCCTAATTGTTTTGCAATTCATCCCGGTTAACCTGGACAACCCAGGCCCCATCGGAATCACCTGGCTGGTGGCCACCGCCATCGGCACAATCGGTATTGCCCTACTCACCCCATTTCTAACTAACGGAATCGCAAGTTTCTGGGGCCGCCGCTCTGGCTCTCTGGCGGTGCGGTTGGGGGTGCGCGCCATCCAAGCCGACGCGGTCAGTTCCGCCCGCGTGGTGGCCGGGCTGGCCGTGGCCGTGGTCATCACGGTAACGTTGTTGGGCCTCCTAGCCAGCATCGCCGATTCCGGTTTCCGCCGCGCGCTGCGAGCCGTTGGGGCTGGGCCGCAGCAAATTCTCATCTGGGAAGACAGCGACGGCGGCGACGAAGCGACCGCCTATCCGGAGGTCGCACTCCTTGGCGGCCTCAACCCAGACGCGGCCACATCGTTCCAGCAAACCCCTGGCGTAATCGGTTTCTTGCCGGTGCGCGGCGCCAACGCACTCATCCCCGTCCCAACGGACACCGAAACCTGCCCCTGGAGCGGCGAACTGGCGATTACGGACCCGCAATGTCATGGCAACCTAGCCTTGGTCGCATCGGATGTCGCGTGGCCCTTGCCCAGCTTTATCGGCACCTGCCAAGAACTAACCAACCTGCTTGCGCTTGATAAACTCACCGCAACCGGCTGCGACGACAACCAGCCGGCCCTAATTTTGGGCGCCGACGGCCAGGCGCTCAACGCCATCGGGCGGGTTTATTATTCCGCGCTACCGCCCACGTTCGATGCGGTGATGACGCCGTTCACCGCCGTACCGCCGGGGGTTGCGCTGGTGACGGACACTGCGGGCAATAACCCGGTGCTCCCCCTCGGCACCTTCGACACCCACGGGCGCGTCATCACGGCGCTGGGCAGTAGTGACTTAGTTGGTCAGACATTACCGGTCGCGTTTATCCCCGCCGCACTTGCTAATCAGCGGCTGGTGGATTTGGGTGTGCTCAGCGGGCTGGAAATCGGCACCCGCTGGGACATAATCGCCGATGGCGGCACTATTCCACTGGCTGCCGTCAACCAAACTGCGGCCCAATTTGGCTGGCATGCGGAAACCGTCACCTCCGAGGAATACCGGATTTTCGCCGCATTCCGCGCCATGATGTACGGATTGTCGGGCATTGCCTTGGCCGTTTCCCTGATCACCGTAGCGCTGACCGCCACCGACCGGGCCATAGAGCGGCGGCGAAACGTGGCCCGGCAAATCGCCATTGGGGTGCCCATGCGGGTGCTCACCATCGGACAACTAATTCAAGTTATTTTACCCGCAGTTATCGCTTCAGCTATCGCATTAGGTTTTTCGGCCCTTGGACTTCGCGTTGTTTCCCGCACCATGTTGAATATCGCCGCCTATACTGCCCCCTGGGGTGCGCTAATCGGGATTATTGCCAGCGGAATCCTTATCGTGGCCCTGGCTACCGTGCCGCTGACCCGCACAAAAATAACCCCAGAATTACTCCGCCGGGAATAATCAAAGAAGATATCGCATAATAATCAATATGTTTTCGTTCACAATCTATTTTTAGGCCCCTGCCAACCCGCAAACGCAATGTCAAAAGGCGCGGTGCAACCGCGCACTGAAACCACTCTGACACTAAAGGCAATGTTTGCGCCCAACAGCTGCGATTCTCTGCTTATTTAGGTACCAGGTGGGGATTGGGTTTTGCATGTTTTTGTACCAGCGCAGAACCTCTTGGGATTGGCTTAACATGGTCCCGATTTCACCCTGACCAAATGGGATGGCCCAATAAATTGAGGAAAGCGCATTACTCGCAATGTAAAAGGCAAGTAGCCGGAAAAACTCTTCGGGAGGCTCCCCACCGAAATACCCCTGAATTTGCCCAGTGGCAAAATGCGGACTCACCGCCGCACTCCACACTATTCGATTGAACTCCTCCCACGGATCACCAAAATCATATCGGTCAAAGTCAATAATGTTTAGTTGGCCATCTTTTAGCATCATGTTACCTATGTGATAGTCGCCGTGCTGAAAACATTGGGGGCGGTTGTCCAGCAAACCCCGATTATTCTCCAAGTAATCAATAATGTATTCATCTCCACGGAACCGTATCCCACATTCTCGGTATTTTTGGATTTTTAGGTCGGTTTTCCTTGCGAAACGAGCGCTCCACGTTTCCAGGGTTGGTGGCGCCGATATTTCGTGCATTCTCCGCAGGATTTCGCCAGCCTGCACCCCCAAATCGAATTGCTCCGCTACGGAAAGTGACGGTAACACGGTTTCTAGGTCATCGCCCTCAATCCAGCTTTGGAGCGAATAAACACCCAGCGCACAAGTACCAAATTCTATCGGCAAGCACATGGGGATATGTAGGGCAGCGACTTGTTCCAGCACCTCAAACAGTGACTTCCTATCCGCATAACGCTCAATATCTGAAATGCGCAGCAGGTATTTTGTCCCGCCGGAATCTGCCACACAGAACTTCTTGTCCGCTGACCAGCCCTTATTGATTGGCTTCAAAGCCGTGAAACGGCCAGACAATTCCGGTGGTAACGCCGTTGCCGCACCCCAAGCGCCCGGCTTTGCCACATCCACAGCTCCAAGTCTATCCCAATGGGCGGGCGCACCACGGGTTCCCGCACCCACGTCACCATCAGCCGACTTAGCGAATGGTCTTGAATCAAGACGTTTAGTGTGTCCTAAAGCGAACTCTAGTATTTGGGCTTGGTAAGCCCTCAAAGGTAGCATATGGGTTAGTTGTAATCATCCTAACAAATTGAAGGAAATCCATGTCGCCAAAAAAGCAACGTACTGCCGCCCGTTTAGGTCTATGGCTAGGAGGGTTTGGTGCCCATAACTTTTATATCGGGAAAACACGCCGAGGTCTAGCGCAATTACTGCTCGGTCTCATTGACTTCGCAGTATTGGTAGTTGGAATATTCTTTGCACTTCCAGCGGTTATTGTCGCCGCAACCACTTTTGGTGTGGTCACCTTGGCCGTTTGGGTGTGGGGGATTTCCGAGGGTAGCCGAATCGGCAAAGCCCAACCTGGCACCAAATGGCGCCTAGACGCAAAGGGCCTAGATTTAGCCTAATCAAAAACTAAACATTTGGAGGCCATCCAAACGGGTGGCCTCCATAGCTTTATCCCAAAACAGGTTATTGGAGGGGGGAGCCGGGGATTGGGAGGAAGAACAGGCTTAGCGCCAGGGTGTATTGGCCGCCGAAATAGAAGAGGTAATTGAGGATATAGTTTATGGTACGATTACCTTTTTCCCGATCGGTTTGGAAATAGATTTGAGAAAGCACCAAGTCGCTGGCCAGGAACAGCAACATGCCAATGGCGAAAACAGCAGGCTGCCAAGAATGGCCTGGGATATTGCGGATGTCGATCGCATACGCCAGCGGGAGCACGGTGGCCACCCCAATTACGAAAGAATAGGCCACCACAATCCAGCGGTACGGCCCGAAATCCATGCGCATGGGTCGCTCAGTGACGATATTGAAAGCCGCCACCAGTAACCCCACAGCAATCGCGACCGGCAACGCCCAACGCGGCAGAGCATAATGCCGCAACATTCCCACCACAAAGATTAAGTGGCAAATCCCAAAACACGAAAACCCGCAAAACATGTAGAATTGTTGATAATCCAAATGAATATCTTTAAGGTCAAGCCAAATGTCGCCCAATAGGCCAAAAACCATGCCCGCCGTGGTGAATAACATAATGCCAACCGTCCAAGGCAACAATTCCCCTACCTGGGTGGATCGCACAGCGGCGGCGAGCGCATACATGATAAACCCCACCGACAAGGCACATTTGATAAGCAGAGCAGAACGCATTCGGCCTGCGGCTCGGCGCGGCACATATAGAGCAAGGCCGAGTAAAGGCAACAAGATCGCGGGGATTAGCCAGTACATGTGAGGCGCTTTCGCATTGTGCTATCGATATTAGGCCGTAACACCTTGCCCACTCGACTCGGATACGGCACGGTAGAGTTCCTCAAACTCAGGAATCTGCCAAATTTCCGGGACGGGGTATAACGGATTGCCTTCTTTGGCCGCTTTACGCGCTAACTCTGGAATATCGGCAGGTTTAATTTCTGGCAAAGTCAGCGGTAGGCCGATTTCGGCTGTTAAATCGCGGACAGCGGCAATGAATCTTTGCGCTTTTTCAGAATCCGTGCCCTTATCCCAATCGGGAATTAGTGCCGCCCGACCCAAATCCGCTAACTGACTATCGGCTGCGTGACCAAACATTTCCAAAACATGCGGCATCAAAGCGCCATTGCCCACCCCATGCACGGTGCCATACAGCGCGCTCAGTTGGTGTGAAGCCGCATGAACATAACCAACATATGCCCTGGTGAACGCGGTGCCAGCTAAGAAAGCAGCCTTCTGCATCGCGGCGCGCGCCTCAAGATTGTGGCCGTCGGCAACTGCAACAGGTAACCATTTGAAGATTAGGCGAGTGGCAATTAGCGCGTCGCGGCGAGTTTCATAAGTATTTGATTGACCTATGTAAGCCTCAACCGCATGGGATAACGCATCAATACCGGTAGCGGCAGTGACCTTGGGTGGCACACCTTCAGTTAAATGGGGGTCAAGCACGGCAGCTTGGGGAATCAAGGCTGGGTCATTAATTGCACCTTTATCATGAGTTTCCGGGTCGGTAATGACTGCAGCCACAGTTGTTTCGGATCCGGTGCCCGCAGTTGTTGGGATTGCCGCCAAGTAAGGCACCCCTGACCGCACCTTTAGTTGGCCGCGTAATTGTGCAATGGATTTATTGGGTTGGGCCACCCTCGCGGCAATACCTTTAGCGCAATCCATGGCCGAACCGCCGCCCAACGCGACAATTCCGGTGCATTTATTGTTGTAATAAATCGACAAACCGCGCGCCACATCCTCAGTTGTGGGCCCTGGGGCGGTTTCGGCGTAAGTGGAAACGGTAAATCCCGCTGCCCGCAAGGAATCCTCTAGCGCGCCCACCAAACCGGCCTTTACCAGACCCGGATCGCTAACCACTAATACGGAATTAATGTCATGGGCCCGCAATTCATCGCGCAATTCCGAATAATCACTGAGCACTTTCGGCGTGCGCCAATGCATAAAATGAGCCGCTTTCCGCATAACAGACTGGTAAGCGCGACAATAGGCCGGGTTGTACCACTTTGGGGGTGCAGTGGTTGCATTGTGAGTGGGCAGGTAGTTAGTGGTGCCAGCAGCGGTCATAATCCAATCTTGCCCCGCCGCACCCAAAACCGCGCGTCAAAAAGGTGTTAGCTTTAACTCGCTGCGTTCGTAGCGCCTGCGCAAAATAGGGTGAGCTTCGGGGTATCGTTGAGATATGGGTGTTCACACCATGCCAGCTTGGCCTCGGTGCCGCTGGGGGCGGGCGGTGGCCGCGCTTGTGATTGCCGGGTTTGCGGCTGGAGTCGGGACTTTTGTGGCTCCGTTGCGGGCTTTTGCGGGGCCGCCGGTCAAGGCTTCAGCGCACGTTGGCGCTTCAACACCCATTAAGGCTTCTGCGCCGGGTACGGGCAAAGCGCCCGGTCTAGGCGAGCCGCGCGGAGTAGCTGAGGCAACCGCTTTAGGCGAGGCGCATGGTTTAGGCGAGGCGCCTGCGGAATCCAGCCCAAAATACCAGACCCCAGAAAATTACCGGAAAATCTCATATAGCGGATTGCCGAAAGAGAAAGGCTGCGGGTTTGACTTAACCGCAGGCATGTCGGGCCTCAAAACCGCAATGGTGGCCGACAAGTTGCGGGTGGCGCAAAAATATCAGACAGTTTCCCCCTTATTTATCACCAAGGTAAAAGAGTTTCAACGCGGCCACCAATTACCAGCAACTGGCACTGTTGATTTGCGCACCTGGCTTACATTAGGGTTTCCCGAATACAGTTGGACCGATTTTGACTGCTATCAGCATAAACTTGTTGTCACTAAGACGATGTCGCGGGAGCAAATTGTTGAGGCATTTGTTAATGTGGCCCTAGAATACCAGGGCAGCAAATACATTTGGGGTGGGGCCAATAGTCCCTCCCAAGGCGCTGATTGCTCAGGGCTGGTGATCCAAATGCTTTATGCGGTTGGAATTAACCCAGCTCCTTACACTGTGGTGGGACATTCCTTGCCAAATGGGCCTACGACGCGCCGGATTTACGCTGACCCGAGTTTCAAGCATGTGCCGATAGCGCAAGTGGCTCGCGGCGATTTGGTCTTTTACGCCGATACCGGCGGCAAGATAACCCATGTTGGCGTCTATTTAGGCAACAACAAAATCATGGAATTAGTGGCAGGCGGGGGCAGAATCGCAAACCTGCGCTATCGGACGGGCCTCGTCGCCGAGGCAGTGCGCCCAATCCCGTAGCCGCCCACAGTTTGGTCACGGAAGTGAAGGTCACCCTATGAGGTAGTTCCCGGCACAATGAACACGAAACAGCCTCACCCTTCTTCGCGAGGTCAGTTGTCAATATCGGTGACTAAGGAGTTGGGAATCCCGTTCCATTATCCCGTGATAGACTTTTGGCCGAAGTTCGCTGCGATCTCTCCTACGTTGGGAATCCCGTTTCATCATCCCGTGATAGACTTCCAGGGCGCGGCGGATCATCACCATGCGGTTGGGAATCCCGTTTCATCATCCCGTGATAGGCTTATGCGCGCGTTCACCTCTGCTTGCATGAGTTGGGAATCCCGTTCCATTATCCCGTGATAGACTTGAGAGCTACGTCACGAGGTG
>JAITCS010000057.1 GCA_031282935.1 Cellulomonadaceae bacterium | reverse complement strand
TATAGTGGTTGGCGTGCGTGTTTCTGCGAGTTCGCGCAGGATGACCGCCATTCGTTTTATTTGCGGAAAGTTATATGCGGAAGCCGATGGTGATGGGTTCGGGTTCTAGGGTGGCGCCGAACCGTTCTTGCACGCCAGCCTGGATGGCGCGCGCGAGTTCCGCAATGTCGGCGGCGGTGGCTTCCCCCCGATTTGTTAGCGCTAACGTATGCCTGGTGGAAAGCGTGGCCTTGGAATCGGGCCCGTACACGCCAAAGCCTTTGCCGAATCCGGCATTGCCGATGAGCCAGGCCGCTGAGGTTTTGACGGCTGGTTCTGCGGCGGTTGCGGTTGCATCGGGTTCGGCGGCGGTCGGGTTAGTTTCGACGACGGCGGTCGGGTTAGTTTCAACGACGGAGGTTGCGTTAGCTTCGACGACAGCGACCGAACCTCGCGGCTTAACAGGGAACCGAGGCGCCTCGGGCGGCAGTTGCGCAGCCGCCGCAGCAGTAAGGATAGGATTAGTGAAGAAAGACCCAGCCGACCACCTATCATAATCGGCGGCGAACTCCCCAAGAGGCGCCAACATACCCTTGCCAGCCCGCAATTCGAGCACGGCGTCGCGCACCTGAGCCAAGGGCGCCCGCTCCCCCACCGCAACCCCGAGCGCATTAGCCAACTCACTATAAGCAATTGGAATGGAAACATCTCCAGGGGTTAAAGTAAAAGTGACTTCCAAAACCACATAACGCGGGGTCGGATACCAGCGAGGGCTCTCAGCCATCGAATCTTTCAGCAGTGAAGCTCGATATCCGAAATCGAGGTCGGCATTCGATATTTCAACTATTTCTTCGGAAAGCCGATCAAATACTCGCACCGATTTAATGGTCTGCGAAACATCTTGCCCATATGCGCCGATATTTTGCACGGGCGCCGCCCCCACCGTGCCGGGAATCCCCGAGAGGGCCTCAACCCCAGCCCAGCCGTGCCGCACCGTGCCGGCCACGAACTTGTCCCAATCCTGCCCAGCGAAAACGGTGATGTCCACCGTGCCGTCGTCGTGCGCGACCGTGGGCAGGTGCCCTTTGCGCCTATCGCGCAACACCAGCCCGTCAAAACGCTCATCGCTGGCCAGAAGGTTGGAGCCACCCCCGATAACCAGCACTGGCATCGAAATCATGTCGGCCGCGCGCACAGCGTCCACGAAATCTTGCTCGGTCTCGGTTTCCCGAAACACCGACACCGGGCCGCCCACTCCCATAGTGGTCAATTCCGCCAAAGTCACTTGCTCAGACACACCACCGATTTTGTGCCCCTTGGCCCCAATGCGGGGGTTGCCGCGCCGAGTGTGGTGTGTGACCTTTCGCAACACGACTTGCAGCGCGCCACCGTTACGCGCAGTGTGGCACCACTTAACGTAAGGTAGAGTTATGGCCAAGACCCGCCCCACGCTGTCCTCTGTGGCGCAGCGGGCGGGCGTGTCGGTGTCCACGGCCTCGTTGGCGTTTTCCGGCGCGGGCCCCATCACCCCGGAAACTCGCGACCGCGTTTTGGCGGCGGCGGCCGAGTTGGGATACCACGGGCCGAACCCGTTTGGGCGCCAGCTCCGCTCGGGCCGCAGCGGCATTGTGGGGGTTGTGCTGGGCACCAATCCGGGGCGGGCCTTCTCCGACCCTGTGGCTGTGCAGTTGCTGGACGGCCTTGTTTCGTCCCTGGGTGAGGCCGGGTTGGGGGTGCTGCTGATTCCCGGTTTGGACGGCGAGTCGTTGCTAGGCAGTGCGGCCATGGACGCGGCCGTCATGGTTTGGGGCGTGATTTCGAGTGACCCGTCGCTGGAGGTTTTGACGCGGCGGCACATTCCGGTGGTGGTCGGTGAAGGGCCGAAGGTGCCGGGGGCGGCGCTGGTGGGCCTTGAGGATCAGGCGGCCATGCGCGATGTGGCCACCCACTTGGTTTCGCTGGGGCACACTAAAATTGCGGAACTCACTTTGCCGCTGCACCGCACCGGGGAAACCTCCGGGTTTGTGGATGCCCGTCGGCTCGCGTTGGCGGACCGGGTGGCGGCCACGCACCGGTTGGCGGGCCTGCGGGAGGTTATCGAGCCGGTTGCCACTTGGGAGGCTCAGACCTCCACGGTCGCCTCGGGGCGCGAGGGCGCTCACGCTTTGCTTGATTTGCCCGACGAACAGCGCCCCACCGCCATTGTGGCTCAGTCAGATGTACTTGCCGCCGGGGTGGTGTTGGCGCTGCGCGAGCGGGGGTTGGTGCCCGGCAAGGACGTTTCAATTACAGGTTTTGACGCTCTCGATTTACCGTGGCTCACGCCCGATGTTTTGACCACCGTGAGTCAGCCTTTGCGCGAAAAGGGGGCGCTGCTGGGCCAGGCGGTGCTCAACTTGTTGGACGGCGGCGAACCGACCGAGGTGTACCTGCCCGTTGAGCTAAAACTTGGCACCACCACCGGGCCGAAGCTTTAGTGCCACTATTGGCCGTTATTGGCTTTTATTGGCTGAGGGTGGCGCGGGCCACTCTTTTGTTGGATTGGGTGAAAGTTAAGTCAGTCTTTTTGCTCGTGGTTACGGTTGCAGTTATTTTGGCGCCCGTTTCAGGCACCACGATAGGGTTTAGTAACCTGGCCACTATTGTTTTAGGCTGTTCGAGTTCAAGTTC
Organism: Cellulomonadaceae bacterium; assembly: GCA_031282935.1. Classification (GTDB taxonomy): domain Bacteria; phylum Actinomycetota; class Actinomycetes; order Actinomycetales; family Cellulomonadaceae; genus Xylanimonas. The sequence continues at coordinate 3,503 of JAITCS010000057.1, read as the reverse complement.
TAGTTGCGACATCGCTTTGCCTAACAGCAAAAGGCCGGGCGCGATAACATTTGGGAAGCCAAATTGTTGGGCTGCCGCTTTATCCAGATGAATAGGGTTGTAATCCCCGCTCGCGGCACAAAACTTGGCAATCTCATCTTGCGTGATTTCGATTTCTAGCGCCGCCCCTTCGTGCTCTTTTTCATTTGGAGCATTCTCTGGCGTTTGCGGCACGGTTGCTTTCCCGAGGCCGTACACCGCTTTTAGTTCGGCCACGGTTTCGCTGCCGTCTTTGAGTTCGGATTCGCAGGTTATGACAGTCCAGGGGCCAGACTTGCGGTGCTGCGCGGTTGTTTCTACGTCAAGGCTAGAGCCTGCAATTATTGGCTGCTGCGCTGTGAGGTGCAGGCTGTGGAGCAACGCTAGCGTTTCATTGTGCGCGGTGCCATTGGCGGCGGTGCCACTGGCTGCACGTCGTGGCTCGGCCTCGGGCCAGGCGCGCAGTTCTTGTTTGCCGCCGGACTTGCGCGGTTGCACCGCGCTCTTTGGCACTGGTTGCCCGATTGGCAGTGGCCTAAAAATGCCCTCGAAACCGAGGTCAGTAAAAATATCTTCCACATTCGCTTGCGTTAGCGCATAAGCGAACAGCGGCGGCGCAATAACATCTCGAAAACCCAAATACCCCGCGTCATACGGATCGTAATACGCGGGGTTTTTTGCGCCAATAGCGCGGGCGAATGCGCCAACGCGTCGCCGGGATATTCTGAGCAAAGCGAATCGAACCGCCCTGCAAACAGTTTATTAGCGGGTTTCGCGGTGCGGCAATGATTTCCCACACCTTGGGCAGAACTTCTTCAGCTCCATGCGGTCAGGGTCATTACGACGATTCTTTTTGGTAATGTAATTGCGCTCTTTGCACTCGGTGCAGGCAAGCGTAATCTTGGGCCGAATGTCGGCGGTCTTTGAAGCCATGGTGTCTCCGTTGTATTGCTTATCGGGCCGCCTTCAAGCCGGACAGGCTCGGTTGCGGCAGAAACCAGAGGAAACTTTACCTTACTTTGGGGGCAATAGCAAACCGCGCCAGGCCTTGGCGGTTTTCGGCGGCACCTTGGCTCACACCGCGCCCTCGCGGCGGCCTCGCGGCGGCCTCTCGGCGGCGGTTTCGAGGCTTTCCAGCAACCCGTCTGGGCGAATTATGCGTCCAGATGGCCCAAAAGAACCGAAATCAACACCTTAATACGGAAAACTTAGCCAAAAATGCCGTTTCTTGTGCGGTTTTTGCAATTTCATGCGCTAAGTTGAAGCTCGTCAATACTGTTGTGTTCCAGGCCACATCTGGAACGCAAGTTTTCTAGTCAAGGAGTCTTAAATGACCCAAGATAATCGTTACGGCGAAGAGCGCGTCGTTACCACCACTACCTACTCCACTCCCCCGGTAGCTGAGGCCGTAGTGCCCGCTCGCCGCACGCACCCTGGCCTGTTGGGCCTCGCGTTGGCGCCGTTGCTCGGGTTGCTCTCCATGTTCTTGCCTTTCGCTGGCTTCCACGAGGCTTTCTCTCGCGTAATCGGCGGCGAAACCCGTAATTACGTTGCCAACCAGTTGTTCAACTTCTGGAACATCGCTACAGGTCAGCGCACCTTGCTGCTGCTGCTGTTGCTCGCCACCTTGCTCTTGGCTTTGGTTGCGTACTTCACCCGCGCTTCGTGGGCTCGCTACCTCGCTGGTCTGCTGGGTCTGGGCGCCGGACTCTGGCTGCTCGTCAACGCACTGTTCCGCTTTAGCCACTCTGGCCTCGGCAGCTTCTTCGGCAATGGCCTCAGCGCCGCCGTTGGTCTGACCAGTGGCATCGGGCGTTGGATCATGGCTCTGGCTGGCTTGGCACTGCTGCTCACTGCACTGTGGTCGCTGCTGCGCGGCTGGGGCGACGACGACACCGTTGTAGGCTAATCTCGCTTTAGTAAAGGGCCGGGGGGTGCAAACCTCCGGCCTTTTGCGTTCCTGGGTTAAGTGCGACCTTGGAGTCTAGTTTCGCGCCCTTGTGCCTATCGTTGCCCCCGTGCCATTCACGCCCCCGCCCCAAGTGCCAGTTCCTGGGCATGGGCGGCCCTCCGCTGCTTGGCCGCCTTATTCCCCCCAAGCGCGCCTTACCCCTGACCCTTCCGCTTTATGCGCGGCCTATGTAACAGGCCACCTGTCTATCCCCAACCGTCCAGCGCCTGCCACCCTACACCCCGCCGTCCTGCACACACCCCCTTTGCCGCCGTCCTACAGCCGGGCAAAGTGGCGCCATCACAGGCTTCTCGCTGGCCCGACCGTCGTTTTGCGCCGCCGATGGCACTAATCGCGCATCCCGACTAGCATTAGAGGTGCCGTTCGGTGTATTGTGTTTTAGCCGCCCCGATAGCTCAGTCGGCAGAGCGTCTCCATGGTAAGGAGAAGGTCAAGGGTTCGATTCCCTTTCGGGGCTCGCGTGCTACCTAGTGTGATTCTCGCGGGTTTGCCGGTTTCAGGTGCCAAAGAGTTGCCGATGATGATAGGGTAGTGTTTGCAGGTTGTCTGGCGGGGTAGCTCAGCTGGTTAGAGCGCACGACTCATAATCGTGAGGTCGCGGGATCGTGCCCCGCTCCCGCTACAACTCCCATGCGGCACAGCCACGTTTTCTCAAAACATCTCAGGAAAACTGGGAAATCTACCGTTCGGATTGTGGTATTTTGTTTTGGTGGCTACGATTTTGCATCAAAAAGGCGCTAACGGGCTCATAGCAGAGTACCAGTGTGCGGTAGTGCTAAATGATTTTTTACAACAGCAAATGTTCCAGGTTGCGACTGACACCGCTACGCTAAACGCTAAATTACAGGCAACGATAGGTCGGGTTGGCAATGAACTAACCGAATTCCAGGTGCGTCGGGCGTTGGCCCAGGGTCAAGCGCTAGCGGAGCACATCGGGAATGCCCTCGTCTATTCACCGGGCGATTTGGGTTTAGTCGAATTTACGCCCGGTATAATACGGCAATCCAAAATTGCGGTATCGCCTGTTGGGCATGACACCAATAGTGGAACCAGCGCGGACATAAACTTGTTTTTCGAATCACTGGGCAGAGCCGAGCTTAACCTACCAATCAGTCTAAAAGCATACGGGCCCAGGGACATCTCGTTGGGATCCAAATCAGCGAAGGCAGCCCTTGCACGAATGTTCCTGGGGAAACCTAGGGTGACTGACGCTGCCTTGATACACTATTTCGGCGAACCCGCAATAGAATTCACCACTCTGCTTAAGGATTTCAAAGGTTCCGCTAAGGAATTTTACAATAGCCCACAAGGAGCAGAATTTGTTCGAGCATATCAACAGCGCAAAGGGTTGCCTCCAACCGCAAAGGTTAATAATCCGTTTCGCCGCAAGGAAGTCGGAGATTACTTCATTTCGAGCCGTGGATACCGCCCAGAACATAGATTTGCCCAATTATATGTGCAGATGTTCGACTATGGAATTACTACCATTGCCGATGACCCAGTTATGGTTCAA
>JAITCS010000227.1 GCA_031282935.1 Cellulomonadaceae bacterium | reverse complement strand
TCGATAACCCTGACCCAATAGTAAATGAAGTGGCTTGGTCGGTAACCATCACAAATAAAGGCGAATCCGCTGCGGTAAATGCGTGCAGCGGCGGCCTCACCAATTTCTTGCCGATGACCGAGGATTTGGGCGTGCCGGTTTATGCCATTCACGGTTATTGTGGGGGCGGGCCAGTGGCCGATTTGCAAGTTGACGATGTTATCGCAATCAACGGTAAAAAATATCAAGTTGTGAGCGCTAACGAATTCCCGATATTCAGCAGTACCGAGGTAATGCAAGGGTTAGTGGCCGATATTTTCTTGTTGTCATGCAATTTAGTTAAAGGGGTTTCGCACACCCTCGGCCTGAACGCCGTGGCAGCGGACTAGGGGGCAGTCATGTTGAATCATTCAATCCAAAACCGCCATCGCGCGCTTGCTGCGACCGCCGTTTTTAGCGCCACCCTGGCCTTGCTTTTGGGCGCTTGCGGCACCCCTGTTGTCGAAACCGGCTCCGGTGCCGTCGCCGGGGTGCCCGGCGCTGGCGGTGCTGTCGCCGCTGGTGTCGCCCTCGCGCAGACCGGCAAATCCCCCACGCCCGGCACAGCCGCCTCGACCCGGCCCGCTGCCACCCAGTCCGCCGGTTCCTCCGCATCCCCGGTAACGAAAGCGACGAAAGCCGCCACCCCCACCGCTGGCCCCACCCTGCGCATCGGCATCAAATACGAACAACCGGGCGTCGGGTTTATGGCGGACGCCGGGCCAACTGGCCTCGATGTGGACGTCGCAGCATATGTCGCCTGGAAACTCGGCTACTCGCCTTACGATGTGGACTGGGTCGAGGTCGGCTCCAAGAACCGCGAGAAACTGCTCACCACTGGTGTGGTGGACATGGTGGTGGCCTCCTACTCCATCACGCCTGAGCGGCGCAAAGACATTGACTTCGCCGGGCCTTACCTGGTCGCGGGCCAGGACATTTTGGTGCGCACGGATGAAACCCGCATCAAAGGTGTCAGCGACCTGAGAGGCAAAATCATTTGCGTGGTTCCGGGGGCGACCTCGACCGATAGAATCTTGAAACTGGTCGGTTCCAAGGTGCGCAAAATTGAGGAGCCCCAATACGCTGACTGTGTGCGGCACATAATCAACGGCGAGGCGGACGCTCTTTCCACAGATGATGTTATCCTGGCGGGCCTGGCGGCCACCAACGAGTTCTTTGGGCGCGTGCGGCTGTTGGGGCTGCAACTGGCTGAGGAACAGTACGGCATAGGGCTGCCGCCGGGGTCGCCGGGGCGGTGCAATCTGGTAAATCAGGCGCTGATTTCGATGGTGGAGGACGGCTCGTGGCAGCGGTTCATTGACCGGCACACCAGCGCCACCGGGTACAGTCCGGCCACCTACAATAACCCGCCGAAACCGCAGCCATGCGACTAGGTTTTCCACAGCTTCAGCGCGGTTGGGCTTTGGCCGCCGCGTTGTGCTTTGGATTAGTTGGGTGCGCCTCGGGGAACGGCAACGGTTCGCCGCCGCCTGCCGAAACCCCGTCTGAGTTTGCCCCGTCTGACGCTGCCCCTGCCGTGGTGACGCCTTCGGATACTGCTCCCCCTGACACCGCGCCGCCTGCGAACGCCGCTCCCGAAATCCCACCCGGATTCGAGCAATGGTACAACCAACCCCTGACCTGGGAAACCTGCGACTGGGGCTGGCAGTGCGCCACCATTTCCGCGCCACTCTCCTGGGGCGATCCGGGCGCTGGCGCCATCGAACTGGCCCTCAAAATGCGGCCAGCAGAAGGGGAAAAACTGGGCACCCTCGTGCTCAACCCGGGCGGGCCGGGCTCCTCTGGCCTCAGTTTCGTCACCGCCGCAGTAGATTTCATCGGCGAACCAGTGTTGCAGGCTTACGACATTTTGGGTTTCGACCCCCGTGGCATCGGGGAATCAGCGCCGGTTCGGTGTTTCGATGACGAACGCAAAGACTGGTTCATCTCCACCGATTTCACCCCCGGGGCGCAGGGGCGGCCCGATATTAAGGCGGCCGCCGAGGAATTTGCTGCGGCTTGTGCTGATAATACCGGGCTGGTATTGGGCGAAATAGATTCGCAATCTACGGCGCGGGATATGGACTTGATTCGCCATTTAGTTGGCGATACAAAACTGAACTATTTAGGATATTCTTACGGCACGCTTTTAGGCGCATATTACGCTGGGTTATTCCCGCACAATGTGGGCGCAATGGTACTTGATGGGGCGATTGATATTACGTTAGGTTTCGATGAATCCGCGCGTTCGCAAGCTAAAGGATTCGAGAATGCACTAAACGCTTATGTTACTTATTGTCAAGAAAACGCTGGGTGCCCACTCACTGGCACTGTTTCGGACGGCATGGCGCAGATAGAGGCGCTATTCCAAGAGGCTTTTGAGCACACCATTCCCACGGGTACGGCGCGGGCGCTTACCCGCAATTTGGCACTGCTCGGGGTGGCTGTTACGCTTTACGATGAAATGAGTTGGCCCATATTGACCCAAGCGCTAGAGCAGGCTATAAACCAAGGCAATGGGTACACCTTACTAATGTTAGCCGACTGGTATAATGACAGGCTGGCAGACGGCTCTTTTAGCACTAATTCGCAAGAGGCATTTATCGCAATATCGTGCCTAGATGGCAGGGGCGCCACTGACCCAGAAATAATGGACGCCAATAACACTATCTTGAGCGAATACGCGCCGACAATCGGGATATTCTTTCACGATGGCGGCCTCATGTGTTGGGGGTGGCCGCACCCCGAGGTCGAGATCGAATTCGATATTCACGCCCCCGGCGCCGCGCCTATCTTGGTGATCGGCACTACGGGCGACCCAGCCACCCCCTATGAGGAGGCTGTGGCGCTCGCTGCCACCCTGGATTCCGGAGTGTTGCTCACTTACAACGGGGAGGGCCACGGGGCGTACGGCCGCTCCAATGAGTGCATAATGGAAACTGTGGATGAGTTCCTCGTCGCCGGTGTCATCCCCGAGCCAAACCGCAGGTGCTAACCCCCGCCGCACCCCGGCGTCGCCCATGTTTCACGTGAAACAACGGTTTCGGCGGTGCGAACCGCGCCGCCTTTGCGCCGTCGCCCGCGCCGTGAGTTATGATGTTTGACGTAATGCCGCCCTAGCTCAGTCGGTAGAGCGATTCACTCGTAATGAATAGGTCAGGAGTTCGATTCTCCTGGGCGGCTCGATGGAGAACATTCGGGCTGTGGTATTTGACGTAGGGGAAACCCTGATTGACGAAAGCCGCATTTGGTTGCGGTGGGCCGACTATTTGGGGGTGCCGCCTGCGACATTGCTCGGGCTGCTGGGCGCCGCAGTGGGTCGTAACGAAGCGGTCAAGGACTATTTTGCGCTGGTTCGGCCGGGCTTTGAGTGGGATCAGGCGCTGCAACAGTGGGAACGGGAACAGCCGGATTCCTTGCAGGCCAGTTTTGATAAAGAAGATTTGTACCCGGACGTTTTGGAAACTTTGGGTGCGCTAAAGGCTCTCGGATACAAGGTGTTTATATCGGGAAATCAGCCCCCACAAGCAACGCCACAACTTGAGGCGATGGCGTTGCCGGTAGATATTATTTGGAACTCTGCCGATATGGGGCATGAGAAACCGGCGTCAGAGTTCTTTGACAAAGTTATCGAATTGGCGGATTGCGCCCCGACACAAATAGTTTATGTGGGTGATAGGTTCGATAACGACGTGGTGCCCGCTCTCAAGGCTGGGCTGAAACCCGTGATGTTACGCCGTGGGGTTTGGGGTTACCTCCAAGCGGGGCAGGCTCAAGAATTGGGTGTTCCGGTAATTGACTCCCTTGCAGAGTTGCTAGATATCTTAGCTTAACGCTTTCTTTTTATTGTCAACACAGATAACTTGGCTGACGGCGGAATGATAGTAGGCCACTGATCGCCAGAAAATGAAGGAAGCCTTTGAAAGCCAAATAAATGGTCATCGTAACCTGATTATGACTGCTGCTGATTAAGGAATATTTGGCGACAAAACTGTCAGATGTGCTTCAGAATCTCTTATGAAAACGGGATTAGCGGCTCGCGTTCTAGAGATGGCGGTAATGCAACGGGGCTATCAGCAGGGTGTGGTTGGTTCTTCGGATAAGTGAGACCAATTTAGTTCCAAACAGTTCCTGACTATGCTTGAGAAATATAGACTGAAAGGTTCTTTGGGGCATGTCGGTGCTTGCGGTGGTAACGCTGCTATGGGATGAAATCTTTTCATTGATGCAAAAGAATGTTCTTGCCAGTAAACCTGGCAAATTCGCCAGAACTCCGGCTAACATTAATGGATTTGGATAGAGCGTAATGCAATAGGAAACGTAAACAACGTGACTGGGGAAACTCAGTCCAGTTGGATGCGAATTAGTCCACGCCCCGGAAGCAATTTTTCGGGAACCAATCTCGGACTAAACCCTCAGCAAACCCTTCGCCAATGTGAGTTGGTGTTGGGTGTGAGCTTTGTATGTTTGGGTGGGGTCTGTCTCCGCGACTGGTTCGTCGTGTGCGGTTGTGGTGTGGGGGTGTTGGGGATCGGGTTGGATCGGTTGCGGGTTTTTCCGTTGCTGGTGCTGTGGTTTCCAGATTTTCAGTAACTATTTTTATTGGTTGCCTCCGACTGTCGTTTCCTGCTGCGCCAGTATGCTGCCGTTGGTGTCCACGAGTACTATGATGATGTTTGTTCCGGCTTCAGTGCCGGGAGTGTCGTCATCAGCCATT
>JAITCS010000101.1 GCA_031282935.1 Cellulomonadaceae bacterium | reverse complement strand
AAGCGGATCTCGAATAGCGCCACCAATACATGTTGAGGCCCCGCCAAAAGGTTCAATCTCGGTGGGGTGATTGTGGGTTTCATTTTTGAACATGAGCAGCCACGGCTCTGAAACACCATCAATATCCACATTCACCTGAATCGAGCAGGCATTAATTTCATCAGTGATCTCTTGGTCATCCAAAAGGCCAAGATTGCGCTGGTCTTTAGCGGCAATAGTGGCCAAATCCATAAGGGTTATAGGTTTGGGTGGGCTGGGCTGCTCCCCTTCATGCTTGGAGGCTTTGGCGGCTGCCACCCGGGCCCGAGTTTCCAGGTAGCCATCAAGGGCCCGCTGCAATAACGGTTGAAATCTGCCTGGCTCAAGTTCAATATTAGTAATTTCGGTTTCAAAGGTGGTGTGGCGACAATGATCAGACCAATAGGTATCCAAAACCCGTAGTTCGGTTTCTGTAGGGTCACGATGTTCCGTGTCGGCGAAATATCGCTGAATCATTTCGATATCCGCAAGCGACATTGCCATACCGTGAGTGGTGAGAAACTCTGCAAGTTGCGGCTTGGTGAATTGGTTAAACCCGGTGAATACGGGCACGGGCTCCGGGCTGGGTGTTTGTGGTAAAGCCAAGGGGGTGCTGAGGTCTTTTTCTTGCGCTTCTACGGGGTTTATCAGGTATGACTTGACGGCAGCAATTTGTGCGGCGCTCAGTGGTTTATCAGCCGCGAGCAGATATATCTTACCGCTACTAATTACCGCTTTATCATTATCACAAAGCAGTGACAAACATTGCATGGCCGAATCAGCGCGCTGATCGTATTGGCCGGGCAGGAACTCAGTGGCAATTTCCGTAATATGAGGCTCCCCGCCAACTTTCGTAAGCGTCGGTTCGGCAAAGCTCCAAGTGTCAGTAACTACCTCGGCGAGCACTTGGTTAGCGGCGACCTCAACTTCTGCGGGGGTAACATTGAAAAGGTCATAAACATTAATAACGCGCACCCCGGTAAGCCCAAGGTGGAGGGTCTCATTCAAATCAGCGCACACGGCCGCTGCCTCGGTAGCAAACTGAGGTTTCTTCTCAACGAAAACCCGGTATTGACCCATTACAACCTCACAATCACACGCTAAACTGGTACAAGTTACTAGTCTGGGAAATCGGCAAGAAAATTGGTGATAGTATCGGACAACAAATCAGCGTCCGAGTTCACAAATGTCAAATGACCGACCTTCCGATCCCGCTTATTTTCTGCCTTGCCGTACAAGTGCAGCTTTCCCCAACCATATTCCGGCTTCTGCCACTGTTCCAGCGCATAATCAACATGCTGGCCAAGCAGGTTAACCATCACACTAGGCGCAATTCGCTGCGGAGCTACCAACGGCAAACCACTAATTGCGCGAATGTGCTGCTCAAACTGCGAAACATTGTGTGCGTCTATCGTCAAGTGCCCAGAATTGTGCGGCCGAGGCGCCAACTCGTTAATGACAATATCATCGCCCACCACAAACATTTCAATCGCCAAAGTGCCAATAAAGTCCAGTTTCTCCATCAAACCCCGCGCAACCGCTTCAGCCTTTGCCACCACCTCGGCAGAAATAACAGCGGGCACCATGCTGAGGTGCAAAATACCGTTCTTATGTACGTTCTCCACCGGCTCAAAGGTCTGAATTTCTCCTGTCACAGACCGTGTGACGATTACCGAAATCTCCTTATCAAAAGGCACAAACCCTTCCAAAATGCACGGACTATCGCTAACAAGTTCGCGGGCCTGCAGCAAATCCTCCGCAGCACTCAATACCCGCTGGCCCTTGCCGTCATAACCACCAGTCACCGTTTTTAGGATGGCCGGATATCCGATTTGTGCCACCGCCGAATCAAGGGAATCCGCCGTCGGAACATTCGCGTATGGGGCTGTCTCAAAACCGGCTTCGTTTATCGCATTCTTTTCCAATAACCTGTGTTGCGTAATAGCGACCGGGCGCGGCCCCTGGGGTAAATTGCCGTGCGCGGCTAGATCGGCAACGGTTTCTGCTGAAATGTTTTCAAATTCATAGGTGGTAACCGCGCTGGCGTCGAGTAATTGGCGCAAAGCGTGTTCGTCGTCGTAAGCAGCGTTTATCTCAAGGTCAGCGATTTGCGCGAGTGGCCCGTTCGGGCCTGGTTCCAGCACCCCGATTCGATAACCCATTTGCCTAGCCGCAATCGCCATCATGCGGCCTAATTGCCCGCCCCCGATAATGCCGATCATGGCGGGTGGTAAAATAACCTCAGACATTTAGCAGCTCACTATCTTCTAACACGTCGCTGGTTTGTTTTGCCCGATAGTCGGCTAATTTCTGCGCCAAGTCTGGGTATTGGTTCGCTAATATCGAAACAGCCAAAAGGCCAGCGTTTTTTGCCCCGGTCGTGCCGATAGCCACTGTTGCCACCGGAATACCGCCGGGCATTTGCACAATAGAGAGCAGCGAGTCCAGCCCGTTTAGCGCGCGGGATTGCACGGGCACCCCGATAACCGGCAGCGTGGTTTTTGCGGCAACCATGCCGGGCAGATGGGCGGCGCCCCCCGCCCCAGCGATGATCACCTGCAACCCCCGCTCGCGCGCGCTAGCGGCGTAGTCAAACATTTTATCGGGCGTGCGGTGCGCCGAAACCACTTGAGCCTCGAAGGGCACCCCGAACTCAGTGAGCACTTGCGCGGCGCCCTCCATGGTGGGCCAATCCGACTTACTGCCCATAATCACACCGACCAGAGGCGCGTCCGTATCCACTCTCCCTAGCCTACGCCTTGCCAGGGCCAGGTGGCACATTCCGGTGGTTCATTAGGCGCCAATTAGCCCAATAGCCCCCGGCCTCGGCAAATGTAACGGGTAGCGCCTGAGCAAACTGAACTGTGGCGCTCACAATGGGCCATTTTCGCCATTCCCGACACGCCGAGTTTCATGGTGACTTGCGCCACTGCTCTCTAGCTGCTAGAAATCGGATTGTGACGAACAAGCGAATGTGCAGCTAACCAGCGCCCCCGGCGCGCAGAAGGCACGCCCGGTTTCCTTGCTTCGTATTTCTTGAAAAATACTCAAGTTAATCCTTTTTGCCAGTGCGCGTACCTCTTTCCTTAATTCTTTCCTGTTCTGCCAAAACCAATTTCCAAAAAGGAATCAAAAATGTCGCATCCGCAATGGGGTTTCTCCACCCGTCAAATCCATTCAGGCCAAACTCCAGACAGCACCGGAGCAGTAGCGCTCCCCATTTATCAGACCACCAGTTACGAATTTCCCAGCCCCGAGGTGGCCGCCGCTCGTTTCAACTTGGAGGATTTGGGGCCGATTTACACCAGAATTGGCAACCCCACCCAAGAAGTTGTTGAGAACCGGATTGCAAACCTTGAGGGCGGTGTTGGTGCGTTGTTGCTGGCCAGCGGCCAGGCGGCCACCCAGTTGGCTATCCTAAATCTTGCCGGAGTAGGCGATCATATTGTCGCTTCTTCATCTTTGTACGGCGGCACGCATAATCTTTTGCAACATACCTTGCCTAAATTTGGCATTACCACTACCTTTGTTGATGATCCAAGCGATTTGGCGCAGTGGGCCGCCGCAATTCAGCCGAATACCAAAGCGTTATTTGGCGAAGCTGTGCCAAACCCCAAGAATGATGTGCTGGATATCGCAGGTGTAGCGGAAGTGGCGCATGGGTATGGGGTGCCGCTAATTGTTGATAACACGGTGGCCACGCCTTATTTGTTGCGGCCGATTGAGCATGGCGCCGATGTGGTGCTTCATTCTGCGACAAAGTATTTGGGCGGGCACGGTTCTGCTATGGGCGGGGTTATCGTGGATTCCGGAAACTTTGATTACGGCAAAGAGCCGGGCAAGTTCCCCGGCTTCAACAATCCCGACCCTTCGTATCATGGCCTGGTTTATGCGCGCGACCTCGGTAAGGACGGTGCGTTTGGGGTCAACTTGAGTTTCATATTGAAAGCGCGCGTGCAATTACTGCGCGATCTTGGGCCAGCAATTTCCCCATTCAATGCTTTCTTGTTGGCTCAAGGTTTGGAAACCTTATCATTGCGCCTGGATCGCCATGTTGCAAATACGAATATCGTGGTCAACTGGTTGGAAACTGAGCCGCTGGTACACCATGTGAATTATGCTGGCCTGGAATCCTCCCCCTATCATCATCTGGCGAAAAAATACTTGCCAAATGGGGCCGGTGCAGTGTTATCGTTTGAATTGCGGGAATCCGACCCGGCCTTAGCGCGCAAAGCGGGGGAAGAATTCGTTAAGGCACTCAAATTGTTTAAGAATGTGGCCAATATTGGTGATGTGCGCTCTCTGGTTGTCCATCCGGCATCCACCACCCACAGCCAACTTGACCCCATTGAGCAGGCGAAATCCGGGGTGACGCCTGGGCTGATCCGGCTAGCCATCGGGTTGGAGGACTCCGCCGACATCCTCGCCGACCTCAAGGCGGGTTTCGCCGCCGCCGCGCAGGTGATCGGCGGCACCACCGCCGACGTTACGGCCAATGCTGGAGCCGCAGCGATACACCTGATTGCCGAATAGCCAACCCGGCCACAAAGCAGCCATAACCCGCTCCATGAGAGGTACGAAATGACGACGAGGCAAAGCCCGCGCGATGGCGATTTCTCGCGCGCGCGGGTCAAGCCGCCCGTGGTGCCCTCTGCGGCCTGGGAGGACGGCGACCCCGTTGGGGCGCGGCTTTTCGCAACCCTGGCCGGTGGGCTGCTGTTGGAGGGCGGCGGCGCCTTGCCCGAGGTCACCGTGGCTTACGAAACCTTTGGCACCCTCGCGCCGGACGGAGGCAACGCCATTTTGGTGCTGCACGCGCTGACTGGAGATGCGCACGTGGCCGGGTCAGCGGGGCCGGGGCAGCTAACCGCAGGCTGGTGGGATGAAATGGTTGGCCCGGGAAAGCCGATAGATACCGACAAGTATTTCGTTGTGGTGCCGAATGTGTTGGGCGGCTGCCAGGGCACGACGGGGCCTTCGTCGTTTGTTTCCCGTGAAACATGCCCGGCTCCGCTGCTGCGGAACTCTGCTAGTGCGGAGCGGGCACGGTGGGGCGGTCGGTTTCCTCGCCTGACGGTGCGTGATCAGGTGAACGCTGAGATCGGGTTGGCAAAACTGCTCGGGATCACGGGGTGGGAGCTGGTATTGGGTGCTTCGATGGGTGGTTTTCGCGCGCTGGAATGGGCAGTAATGGGCCCAGAAAATGGGATCCTCGTGAATAAAGTTGCGGCCATTGCGACAAGCGCTTCCGCTTCTGCCGACCAGATTGCGTGGGCGCACCCGCAGTTGGCGGCCATCAGGCTCGATCCCGGGTTTAGCGGCGGCGACTATTACGACGCCCCCGAGGATCAAGGCCCGCACCGGGGGCTTGCCATCGCCCGGCAGATCGCGCATGCCACCTATCGGAGCGCCGCCGAATTGGACTTCCGATTCCAGCGCTACCCGCAAAGCGGCGAGGATCCGTTTGTGGACGGCCGGTACGCAATCCAGTCCTAC
>JAITCS010000100.1 GCA_031282935.1 Cellulomonadaceae bacterium | reverse complement strand
CGTGGTGGTGCGCCAGGGCGTGGGTTCGACGGTTCCTATTCATGTGGATGACGGCGCCAGCGTCAAGGTCTGGGTGGAGTTGTTTGGCGCAGAGCTGAATCCGCCGCCGCGCAGTGAGCGGGAGAATCGCGCGCTTAGCCAACTCGACCACTATTATGAGCCGAAAGATATTGACGGGCGTCGCGTGGGGCGGGCGACTTTCTCGGTGCCGGACGATTTGCCGCTCGGGTACCATCTGCTGCACGCGCAATCCAACGGGCGTGAGGAGACTTCGGCCCTGATTGTTACCCCGCGTCGCCTGCAGCTCCCTGAGGCGGTGGAGGCCAAGCAGGTGTGGGGCCTGCTCACGCAACTGTATTCGGTGCGGTCGCGGGAGTCTTGGGGCATTGGCGACCTGGCAGATTTAGCGGGCATCGCATATTTGGCCTCACATCGCGGGGGCGCCGACTTCGTGGCGGTCAACCCGCTCGGGGCTGCTGAGGTGACGCCTCCGATGGCGCCTTCGCCGTATTTGCCCTCTTCGCGGCGGTTCCTGAACCCCATATATATACGGGTGGAGGATATTCCCGAAACGCCTTACCTTTCCGCTGAGGCACGAGCCGAAACTGAGAAGCTCGCCGATCCGGTGCGGGCGTTTGACACCACGAGTTCGCTGATTGACCGTGACACGGTTTGGGCCGCCAAGAAGGCCGCTTTGGAAATCGTTTTCCATAAGCCGCGCCGGGCTGGGCGCCAAGCAGCATATGAGGCTTTCGTGGCTGAGCAGGGCAAAGGGCTGCGCGATTTCGCCACTTGGTGTGCGCTTAGTGAAGAGGCCGGTTCAATAAATCTGCCCGAAGAGTTCACGGACGTCAATTCGCCCGCCGTGGCTGCGGCCCGCGATCGGTTGTACCAGCGCGTGGAGTTTTACACTTGGCTGCAGTGGATAGCCGATGAGCAGAAGGCCACCGCGCAACGCACCGCCAAAGACGCTGGCATGAAAATAGGCATCATGCACGATCTCGCGGTGGGCGTACACCCTTGCGGGGCCGACGCCTGGGCCAACCGCGAATACCTGGCGCAGGGGGTCGAGGTCGGCGCCCCGCCGGACATGTACAACCAGTTAGGCCAGAACTGGAGCCAGCCGCCGTGGAATCCGCGTGCCCTAGAGGAGTCCGGGTATCGCCCCTACCGCGAAATGCTGCGCACCGTTTTCCGGTGGGCTGGAGCTTTGCGGGTGGACCACGTGCTGGGGTTGTTCCGGCTGTGGTGGATTCCCACCGGAGCGGGCGCCAACGAAGGCACTTACGTCACGTTCAACCATGATGCTCTGATCGGGATTCTGTGTTTGGAGGCTCAGCGGGCCGGAGCGATTCTGGTGGGCGAGGACTTGGGCACCTTCGAGAAATGGGTGCGCGAGTACCTAGCCGACCGGGGCATCCTCGGCACCGCCGTTGAGTGGTGGGAGTTGGACGAGGACGGGAACCCGCTCGCGCCTGACCAATACCGCCACTTGGTGATGGCTTCTGTGGGAACGCACGACATGGCGCCCACCGCAGGCTACCTGGCCGGTGAGCACGTTGACCTGCTGGAATCCTTGAACCTGTTGACCGAGCCGGTGGCCGTGATGAAAGCAGCGGCGCAAGCGGAGCGGGACAAGTTTGTGCGAGCTTTGCGGGCGCGCGGCCTGGTTGGGGAGGACCCCTCCGAGCGGGAGATCATCGAGGGTATGCATAAATACCTCCGCCTCACCCCGGCGGCCCTGCTTGGTGTGCAGTTGGTGGACGCCGTGGGGGAGCGGCGCACGCAGAATCAGCCCGGTACTGACCAAGAGTATCCGAACTGGAAGGTGCCGTTGGCTGACGCTACTGGGCGGCCTATTTTGGTTGAGGAACTTTTTGACTCCCAGCGGCTTTTGTCGCTGCTGGCCACCTTGAATGCGCCGCTGCACGCTGCCTAACCGCTTGATGCGCTTGCTGGCATTTTGAGCTGGCACTTTGAGCTGGCACTGCGAGCTGGCACTGTGAGATTGCGCCATCTTTGATAATAGTTGCTGCGAGCGACTATATTCGGTGTAGAGTGAGGCACAGTGAGGCTGCACGGGTGGCCGCTGCGCGGGGTCGCCAAGCGGGCGCGCAAGCCGGTGGAACGACGGGGAGTGATGAATGTTAGTTAAGCTGTGGCTACGGTATCTGAAACCGTATTGGCCTGCCATTGCCATTTTGATGTTATTGCAATTACTGCAGACCCTAGCCCAGCTCTATCTACCCTCCATGAATGCCCGCATCATAGATAACGGTGTCACTATGGGTGATATCCCATACATTTGGCGCACCGGCGGGCAAATGTTGTTGGTATCTTTAGGGCAAGTTATCTGCTCCATTTGTGCTGTGATAATCGGTTCCCGGGTCGCAATGGCCTTTGGTCGAGATTTGCGTGCCCAGGTGTTCGACCATGTGCAAACTTTCTCTGCCGAAGAACTGGGCAAATTCAGCGCGCCTTCCTTGATAACTCGTACCACGAATGACGTGCAGCAGATTCAACAAGTGGTGATGATGCTGTTCACCATCATGATCATGGCTCCGATGATGCTTATCGGTGGTATTGCGATGGCCTTGCGCGAGGATCGCGGGCTGTCATTGCTGATCCTGGTTGTCGTGCCGCTGTTGGGTGCCGCCATTGGTCTTATTTTATGGCGCATGATTCCATATTTCACTAAAATGCAGTCCCGAATTGACCGCATGAATGGGGTTTTACGCGAACAGATTACGGGTTTGCGCGTGGTGCGGGCTTTTACCCGCGAAAAGACGGAGATAGAAAGATTTAACGCGGCGAATCAGGGCTTATACGATGTTTCCTTGGGCGCTGGCCAATTAATGAACTTGGCGTTCCCGTTGGTATTCCTAATTATGAACTTATCCTCGGTGGCAGTGATTTGGTTTGGCGGGCACCGCATAGATTCCGGTGGTATGCAGGTTGGGCAACTTACAGCATTCTTGACTTACCTAATGCAAATTCTGATGTCGGTAATGATGTCCACCATGATGATGGTGATGATTCCGCGTGCTGCCGTTGCCGCTAATCGTGTCGGTGAAGTCCTCGACACTGAGCCGTCAATCCATGACCCCGCCACTTCGGTGCCGTTAAGTGACCTCGCAGACGGGCGTGGCCCCCGAGGTGAGGTCACCTTTGACCATGTCGAGTTCCGGTATCCTGGCGCTGAAGCTCCCGTGCTTTGGGATGTCAGTTTCACAGCCGAACCCGGCCAAATGACGGCGATTATCGGCTCCACCGGATCTGGCAAAACCACAATTCTGAACCTTATTCCGCGCTTATTCGACGTGACATCGGGGCGGGTGCTTATTGACGGGGTTGATGTGCGAGACCTCCAACTAGAGGATCTCGGTTCGATGATTGGGCTAATTCCGCAAAAAGCATTCTTGTTCTCTGGCACAGTGCGTTCCAATATGCAATTCTCGAAACCAAATGCCACTGACGATGAAATATGGCAGGCGCTGCGCACCTCGCAATCGGCTGATTTCGTCGAACGGCTCCCAGACGAGTTGGACGCGCCCGTGAATCAAGGCGGAACCATGTTTTCGGGGGGGCAAAGGCAGCGCTTGTCCATTGCGCGCGCCGTGGTGCGGCGGCCTAAGATTTATTTGTTCGACGATTCGTTTTCTGCTCTGGATTACGCTACCGACGCTCGGCTGCGGGCGGCCTTGAAACCAGTCACGCGAGATGCGACAGTTATTGTTG
>JAITCS010000090.1 GCA_031282935.1 Cellulomonadaceae bacterium | reverse complement strand
GAAGGCTTGAAGTCGAAGTGACGGTAGCCGGTGTAAGGCTTGAGGTCACCATTCGGGGTGCCGAAGTCGAGCAGGTCAACCAGGAAGAACGCGTCCACCAAGTCGCCGTGGCCGAACACCAAGTCCTGATCGAACTTGGGGCCGTGCTGGCCGTTGAGGTCAATGTGGAACAGCTTGTTGCAGTACATCGCCAGCGCGATGCCCTGGGTGAAGTTCAGGCCAGCCATCTGCTCGTGGCCGGTTTCGGGGTTCACGCCCACGATGTCGCCGTTGTCGAGGGTGTCAATCAGAGCGATTGCGTGCCCGATGGTCGGCAGGAAGATGTCACCGCGAGGCTCGTTCGGCTTCGGCTCCAGGGCCACGCGCATGTCGTAACCCTTGTGCTTGATGTAGCCGGCCACGGTGTCAATGCCCTCGGCGTAACGCGCGTGCGCGGTGTAGAGGTCCTTGGAGTTGTTGTACTCAACGCCTTCGCGGCCGCCCCACATAACGAAGGTGGAGGCGCCCATCTCAGCAGCCAGGTCAACGTTCTTCAGGGCCTTGGCCAAACCGTAGCGGCGAATGTCGCGGCTGTTGGAGGTGAAGGAGCCAGCCTTGAAGATGGGGTGGCTGAAGGTGTTGGTGGTTACCATCTCGCAGACCAGGCCGGTCTCGTCGGCGGCCTTCTTGACCGAGTCGATCAGTTCCCGGCGCTCTTTGTCAGATGCGTCAATCGGGAACACGTCGTTGTCGTGGAAGGTGTAGGCATGGGCGCCGATGTCGGCGAGCTTGCGTACGGTCTCGGCGGGGTGCAGGGCCTTGCGGGTGGAGCCGCCGAACGGGTCGGCGCCTTCCCAGGAGACGGTCCAAAGGCCAAAGGAATACTTGATATCGTCGCTCACGCTAACTTATCCTCTTTGATTTCGAATTGTAAATAGGACTCTTGTTTTTGCTAAGGGTAAATCATTATGAATATGAATGTGGTTTTAGACATTCACTAAATGATTTTGTTTAGCGGTTGAACTATAGCTACGGTTCGCGGTATAGTCAAACGTGTGACCCTTCAACCACACCTCCCAAGTCGGCTTAGCTCGGCCATCGGGGCAGCGCGGCAGCAAACTTTGCGCGCCCAAAACCTAGCTTTAGTCGCCTACGCTGTGGCAAACGCGTCCGATCCGCTGTCCCGCGCGGAAGTGGCTGCGGTCACCGGCCTCACCAGGGCCACGGTATCTACGCTGGTAGATCGGCTGATGCTGGCTGGAATCCTCGCCGAGTTGCCGCCCATCGCCTCCGGTGGGGCCGGGCGCCCTGCCGTGCCGTTAGTACCCGCAGCTCGCACGCTGGTGGGGCTCGGATTAGCGGTGGACGTGGATTATCTTGCGGCAGCGCTGGTTGATTTGACCGGCGAAACCATCCAAACAATGCAGATCCAAGGTGACTTTCGCGCCAGCCAGCCCGAGGCGGTGCTGGGGCAGTTGCGGGAACTAGCCGGAAACCTGATTGAGCGGGCCGAGGATTTGGGCCTCAGAATTGTGGGCGCAAACCTCGCACTGCCGGGTTTGGTAGATGCCGAATTAGGGATATTACGAGTAGCTCCAAACTTAGGCTGGTCAGAAGTAAATATAAGCGAATTATTTCAATTACCCGGCATAACTTGCAAAATAGCCAACGACGCGAAATTAGCGGCTTTAGCAGAAGTTGATTCCGGGGAGTCCGACTCGTTCATCTACCTCGCTGGCGACCTCGGCATCGGTGGGGCCATCGTGGTTAACGGCGAATTGTTCGGGGGCGAGCACGGTTGGAGCGGCGAGGTGGGACACGTCATCGTTGACCCCTCCGGGCCGCTGTGCGGTTGTGGGGCCAACGGCTGCCTGGAAACCATCGCAGGCAAGGCCGCCCTAATGGCTGCGGCCGGGTTGCCCACCAAAGCGCCCATCACCGAGTTGTGCGAGCTGCTGGACGCAGGCAGCGGGCAGGCTTACGCTGCTCTCAACGGGGCCAGCAAAGCCATCGGGGCGGTTCTGTGCGACCTCATAAACGTGATGGACTTGCCCACCGTGGTATTCGGGGGCGATTTCGCCCCGCTTTTGCCTTACATGAGCGACGATTTGTCCGCGCAAATCGCATCGCGGGTGTTGTCCGCACCCTACACTTCTTACGACATGCGGCCCTCCGAGATCGGGCCATTCCCGGCTGCCATCGGGGGCGCCCGGACAGCCGTGCGCGATTTGATAGCGAATCCGACGCCCTGGTGCTAGCGCCCCCTCTGGTGGTTGAGCCACCCCGGTGGTTGAGCCTGTCGAAACCACCACAGTATTTGCTGGCCCATCTTGGTGTTCGAACGACAAAAGACACCGCATTCAGGTCGGCACAAAATCCGCCATAAGCAACCTTATTCCAAAGGTAATCAACGGAATTAAATTGTTGAAAAGTGTACTTATTTCCGCTCCGATACTTAATGTTTTTCCTCATATTTTTATCGGAATGGTTTATTCGGATTTCTGGGCTGATTCCGTTGCTAAACTTGACATTACTGACGATGCGTTTAAGCGTGGATACTCAGAAGAAGATATTCGCCACGTTATTCGTAACTACCTCAATGTTGAGAGGCAATCTGATGGCATCACAATGTACAGCGGATTTAACTTTGCAGGGCGAAGAATGGAGGTGGGAGTTGCGGAAATCAAATGGTGTTAATACGATTATACATTCATTGAGGCCACCCTCACAAAGAATCTCCGATTCAATGGATCAAATAATTGGAGCATCGAGCAGTAAAGGAAAAACCAAGAAAAGGAGATTACGATGAAGTATACAACTACTGACATTCCAGCATTAATAGAGCGTTTTGAGAATTGGGACTCTGAGAAGGCAGTATCTTATGAACCTGGAAAAGAGCCCCCGGATGTTGTTTTGTTAAGTGCAATTGCAGGTATGGATATTGCTAGAAAAGACATGGACGATGCAGTTATGTATGCACGAGGTCACGGTATGTCTTTTGCAGAAATAAGCAAAATGACCGGTGTTGATTCCAAGGTGCTGATTGAGCATTTCGCATGAGTAGAGTAGCCTGGCTAAAGGTTCCAGCACTTGTCTAGGGCTGCGTTCTAGGATTCGGACTGGTTTGCTGCTATGCTCCAAAGCTGAAAATCGTAGGCATTGGAATCAGCCCAAATTAGTCCGCGTCTTCCATTACTAACTCTGCGGAATTGACAAGTAATCCGTGTTCTGGTGTGTTGGAGATAGATAACCGTAATTCGCCGAAACGATAAACAATGCTTCCGTCCAAATTCCATGCACTAAATCTCACTTGTGCTACCAGGTCATACATTGCTGGTGTAAATAATTCATCGGACTCTTGGTATTCCATTCCCCATTCCTCGGTTGAATCACTTACGGCATTTCCGAAATCATCGCAAAGATGTCAGAATTGCCAAAAGCCTGCAGAACGCCAAAGCGGTGCAATAGGGATACCAACGAGTGACAGCGCTTGATAATTCGATGCCACTTGTTCTACTGCGGGCTGGTGACTTTTGATTTGGGGTACCGTGTCTGTTCGGTCGCTATGGACTTTGGTGTTGTTGGGGTATGATGGGGGCTCCGGTTGAATCGCGCCAAGATGACGAGGATGCAGCCTGGCGTGCCGAATTCCACCGCCTACTCGCGGAACCCAATGTGGGGAAACGGTCCTCGCGGTTTGCCTTCTTTGATTTGGGCAGCGGGCCGAGCGACCTGGCTAAAAATCACGACTTCTGCATTGCTGAATCCGTCCGGAATAGCGTCCGGTGATTAGACGAGGCGGCCTTTGATACTGGCCTGATCTATGCGGCCATGAACGCAAGAGACCCAGAAAACCATCTCGCAAAGACATTTCTCGAATCATACCAAGGGGAATCATTATCCCTGGTGTCGCAATCGCTGAGCGGCTGCGAATCCAAGATGTGGCAACGCTGAACGACCGGCATTTTAGGACGGTTCGACCAAATCACATCAGCACCTTTAGGCTGTTGCCATACGACTTATAGTGGCCACCAAGTGCCTACCTGAATTCCTACTTTGATAATGTGATTGGATATAATCCCACGTCAGCGCCGCTTATGTATTCCCCCTTAGTGTTCGCCCTGCGTAGGAGCGAGCGCGGCCCGGTGTTGCTCTTTCAGATCTTGGTATTCGATGGCGTTGCGCGCCACGCGCTCTCGGGTGGGGGCGTCGAGTTCGCCGCGATCCCGCGCGGGCACTCCGGCGGCCAGGTGCCCAGGGCTGATGTTTTGGCCCTCAAGCACCAGGGCGCCCGCCGCGACGAAAGCGCCCGCGCCGATAACCGACCGGCTCAGCAGGGTCGCCCCCATCCCGATCAAAGCGCCGTCACCGATGGTGGCCCCGTGGATTATCGCCCCGTGCCCCACGCCCACGCCGCGCCCGATCAGCGCCGGGGCGCCGGTGTCGGTGTGCACCACAACGTTGTCTTGCAGGTTGGAGCCCGCGCCCACCACGATCGCTTCAATGTCGCCGCGCAAAACCGCGCCGTAAAACACGGAGGCGTCCGCCTCAACGCACACGTTCCCGACCAGGGTGGCGTTCGGCGCCACCCACGCGGAGGGATGGATTTGCGGGGTGTGGCCGCTGATGGGGATGAGGTGAGGCATGAGGGCAGGTTAGCAGCTACTTCGCTAAAGGCAAAGGTGGCCCGGCCAGATTCGAGCGCGGCGTGGCAGGCGCCATTCGGGCTGGATTGCGCCCAAGGGTCGGTAGGGTTGCGGTATGGGATTTCTCCGGTCGCAGCGGCGGCGGGCTTTTTACGCGGTTTTTTTGGTGGTTGCGGCCATGCTTTTGGGCGCTTGCACAGCCGGGCAGACAGCGACGGGGCCGCAGGCGCCGGTAGGGCCAGGGGCGCCGGTGGGGCCAGGGGCGCCGGTTGGGCCGACGACGCCGACGCAGCCAGGGGCGCCAACCTCTGCTGGCGCCACCGGGGACACTGAGCGGCGCGACGTTACGATTGTGGTAGGCGCGGAGCCAGTCAATTTGGATTTCACCACCACGGCCGGGGCGGCAATTCCGCAATTACTACTTAATAACGTGTATGAAACGCTGGTAAAAGTAGGCCAAGATGGCACTATTTCACCATTATTGGCAGATTCTTGGACGTTGAGTGAGGATCGTCTGGTTTATGATTTTCATTTACGGCAGGGCGTCACTTTCTCTAATGGG
>JAITCS010000149.1 GCA_031282935.1 Cellulomonadaceae bacterium | reverse complement strand
CGTGTACACATCCGCTCCAAAGGCGACCATGCCAGACGCGATCCTGACAGTCGCGGCGTCTAGACTACATGAACGACAAAACGCGCCGAGTCCGGATGCTGCGCCGGTGCCTTGTGCCTGGTTTCGCGTATGATTCCGCCATGCCATTAGCACTTAGCGCCACGCCAGTGAAGCGCCGGTACGCATTGTTGATTGTCTGCTTCGCTTCCGCACTTGGAATTTTCGCGATTCGGCTAATCCGGTCTTATTCCATCTCGGAATTTGGCGTTATTGGCAATTTCCTTGTCGGTACGCTACCGAATTTCTTTGCCGCTACCTTGTACACCAGCGCGATATTTAACCTAATTGATAACTTTGGGTTCTTGAAATCAGTTGGCCAACGCATTTTGCTTGCTGCTTTAGCTGCGATTGCCGGACTGGTGATTTGGGAGGTGGTGCAACTTTTGATGGGATACCCCATTGACATTTACGATATCGTGATGTCAGCGCTAGGTGCCCTAACCGTGGCCGCCCTGACGTACTACGCCCTCAGAGGAGACCATAACAAAAGCACCGGCCTCATGGTGTCCCCTGGGCTTATCCCAAGGTTTCTTAAGTCGGTTTCATCAAGTGGAATTGCTAGGCGGCCATCAGGTAATTGAACGATGGTTCTTTCATTACGTTGCATCATTGGCCCCCGCTCGGAACTAACGAATGTTCAATTACTTGGAACCTCAAATCCGATACCCGGCTGCCGACTAATTAAGCGTTATCGTCAGCGCCGGTGAGGCAGTACGCCCTCAGGGGCTCGAACCCTGGACCCACAGATTAAGAGTCTGTTGCTCTACCAACTGAGCTAAGGACGCATAATTAAACGTTACCAATGATCGGCCAAGAACGCAAACTCTGGGCGCGGCGTGTCCGATAATGGCGGAAGGCTGGCACCCCGCCACGGCCCCAACGAACAAGTGAACCCGCCGCCGCTGCCATCGTGGGCTAGAGACGTCACGGCAGCAGTAAGGCGAGGTTGAGCGCTTAGGCAGCGCATCATCGACCTAACTGCGGACGATCAAGCTGAGAGCGGATCAGAGCGCACGTACCGAGTTAGCGAGCTGTGAGCGGTTCGGCACCCAGGCAGCGGATCAGTTTGCCGGGATGTAGTCAAAAGTATCGGGATTGGGGTCGGCTGGCACCCCAGTATCTAGGTTACTGATAACATTCATGTCGGCATTGGAGAGGTTGAAGTCAAAGATGTCGAAATTCTCTGCTATGCGCACCGGGTGGATTGACTTAGGAATCACAATATCCCCACGCTGAATATGCCAGCGCAACACCACCTGTGCCGGAGTGCGTCCTATGCGCTTCGCAATTTCAACAATAGTGGGGTCGCTCAAGATTTCCCCACGAGCGATTGGCGCCCAAGCCTCAGTGGCAATGCCGTACTTTTTATCGGCTTGGCGGGTCACATTGTTTGGTGAATAAGGATGGGATTGCACCTGATTAGCGGCTGGCACAACACCAGTGGCATCAATTATCCGATCCAAGTGCTTTGGCAAGAAGTTGGACACCCCTATTGCTCGAGCTTTACCATCATTGAGCACGTCAATCATGGCTTTCCAGGTTTCCACATAATCCACACCGATCATCGGTAATGGCCAGTGAATCAGATACAAATCAACCTGATCGACCCCTAACCGCTGCAATGAAACATCGGTAGCGTACAAAGCATCGTCGCGCTTGTGATAGCCATTGTTAAGTTTTGTGGTAATAAATACTTCAGCGCGGGATAGCCCGCTTTCGGCAATAGCTTGCCCAACTTCTGCTTCATTTCCATACATTTGGGCGGTGTCAATATGACGATAACCTGTTTTGAGCGCAGTGGTGACAGCTTCCACAGTATCGTTTGGCGAAATCAAATATGTGCCGAAACCAAGTTGCGGTATTTCTACGCCGTTGTTAAGAGTAATATTCGGAACCATTTATTGACTAACTCCTGATTTTGTAATTTTATCCGCCACGAAGCGCGAGATCTACCCGCCAGCTTTACGCCGGAACATCCTTTGGGTGGGGCCAGTGGTTTCCCCACTACGTTTTTGGGTGCCCGCATCGCCGCTGCCACCAGCGGAAGCCGCCCGCGATTTGGCGTTTTTCGCGTCCAGGGCTGCCTTGAACCGCGCTTTAGCGTCAGTTGGCGCCGGCGATGAGTCCGCGTTGGCGGCCGCTTCCGATTTATCGTCGCTCATGGCTCATATTCTGCCTCGTAGCCATTATAAATGCTAGCTCTAGCTACCATTGGCGCATGTCTATCTCGACCATTGCTTCCGGATCGCCCCCTAAACTCTCGGGGACGGCGCAAGCGGGTGCTATCCCGGCGGGGAATCGTAGCGCGCCCTGGGCGCAAAGCCCCGATGAGGTTTTGGCGAGCCTGGGCACCGACAGCCAAGGGTTGACCACCGCAGCGGCTGGCGCTCGATTGGCGCAAAATGGCCCAAACAGACTGCCAACAGCAGGCCGGGATTCCTTCGCCAAGCGGTTATGGCATCATCTTTCCGATATTCTGATGATATTGCTGATTGTCGCCGCCATCATTAAGGCTCTAATGGGTGACTGGATTGATTTCACCGTTATTGTTGCGGTTATTGTGCTGAACTTGGCTATCGGGATGATCCAAGAGGGCCGGGCAGAAAAGGCCCTCGATGCAATCAAAGGCATGTTATCGCTAACCGCTTTGACTCGCCGCGATGGGCATTGGGAGGAAATAGATTCCGAAACCCTTGTACCAGGCGATTTGATTAGGGTAAAGCCTGGAGATAAAGTCCCCGCCGATGTGCGTTTGCTTGAGGCCACCAATTTGCAGGTTGAAGAATCGGCGTTGACCGGGGAATCAGTTGCGGCGGTAAAAACTATTGACAGTGTTGCAACTGATGCGAATGTTGGCGACCGCACTTCCATGCTTTTCTCCTCTACTTTAGTGGTAGCGGGTACTGGGGTGGGTGTGGTAACGGCTACCGGGCAACGCACTGAAATCGGCCATATACAAGAAATGATCGCCGAGGCAGAGACTCTGGAAACCCCGCTCACCAAAGCGATGGTTGAATTCGGTAAGAAACTTGCGATTATTATCTTGGCCTTAGCGGCTTTGATGGCACTTATCGGATGGTTATTGCACGGAATGTCCGGTGGGGATTTAGTTTCTGCCGCAGTTGCCTTTGCAGTGGCAGCAATTCCTGAGGGTTTGCCCGCGCTTGTCACGATTACCTTAGCGCTTGGGGTGAGCG
>JAITCS010000147.1 GCA_031282935.1 Cellulomonadaceae bacterium | reverse complement strand
TCTCCATGCTGGCCAAAAACCCCACGGCCGTCCACTTGGTTCGCACGGCCCGTGACGCCCGAGCGCGGCGGGAGCTGCAGCACACCGTAAATATCGCGCCAGAAAGACCAAACGGCGTCAACTTGATTGGGCACCTGGGCGGCGAGTTCGGGTTGGGGGCCTCAGCGCGGTTGGTGGATGAGGCGCTCATGGCGGCAAAGGTGCCAACTTCTACTTTCGCTATTCCGACTTCAGGATTGGGGTTGCGCCGAAATGAGGCGGAATATCGCCATTCTGGTGAAATCGAATACAACACTTCGGTGCTCGCGGTCGCGCAAATTCGTACTGTAGAGATAATGCGAAAACTGGCCGAGGTGGTTGAGGGCAGTTATCGCATTGGCATGTGGTATTGGGAAATAGAATACTTTATTCCCGGGTTTTTGCCCGCTTTGCGGCAACTCGATGAGATTTGGGCGCCCACGGACTTCATAAACAAAGCCATCGCCGCGCAATCCCCAATCCCCGTGCGCACTTTAATGCCGCCACTCCCCCAGCGTGCCGGGCGCATCCCGCCGCCCCCGCCTGCCGATTTAGGAATCGAGCGCGGCCGCCCATATTTCTTGTTCGTTTTCGATTACCTCAGTTTTGAGTTGCGAAAGAATGCGGTTGGCTTGATTGAGGCTTTCAAACTTGCTTTCCAGCCGGACGAGGGTCCACTGCTTGTTATTAAGACAATGGGTGGGAAAAAACGCCCTTATGATGTTGAGCGGGTTAAGGCTGCCGCCGGTGACCGCCCAGATATTGTCCTAATAGACAAGTATCTTTCCGAAACGGAACTAGACGGGCTCATGGCGAATTGCGCTGCTTATGTTTCTTTGCACCGCGCCGAGGGCTTGGGGTTAACGATTGCCGAGGCGATGGCTTGGGGTCGGCCCGTTATCGTGAGTGAATACTCCGGAAATATGCAGTTCAATAACGCCAATAATGCGTTTTTGGTGCCTTGCGGGCGGGCCAAGATTCCGAGCAAACGCACCTCGCCCTATTATCCGGCTGGGCAGATTTGGGGCGACCCTGATTTGGCGAAAGCTGCCGAATATATGCGCTTTGTTTTGGATAACCCGGCGCAGGCCGGTCTGGTTGGGGCGCGGGCAGCCATAGACATCGCTACCAAATACACGCCCGAGGTGTCTGGGGCAAAAATGCGGGCGGCGTTATCCGAAATCTGGCAGCGATAACGGCCTATCTCGTTTTAGCAAGAAAGCCAGTATGTTGCGAATTCCAGTTTTTCCAGTTGTTACCGATGATAGATCGCTAGTTTGCTAGCAGCGCGATATCGTGATCAACCATTTGATTCACAATATCCGCAAAACTCAAACTCGGCTCCCAACCCAGCACCTCGCGCGCTTTCGAAGCATCGCCCACCTGCAAACGCGTGTCAACGGGCCGGATAAATGCCGTATCCTGCACCACATGTGCCCGCCAATCAGTAATCCCAACCCGCGCAAAAGCCTGCTCAACCAGTTCCTCAACTGAATGGGTTTCCCCCGTGGCGATAACGAAATCGGAAGGTTCCTTATGGCGAATAACCTTTATCATGGCGTCAACATAATCAGGCGCCCAACCCCAATCCCGTTGCGGCGCCAAATCACCTAAAGTAATCACCCCAAAGCCGTCATGCTTTATTTTTGCCACCCCTGCGGTTATCTTTCTAGTAACGAAAGTGGGCGGCCGCATGGGCGATTCGTGATTGTATAAAATTACCGTGGAAACAGGTAAGCCTTCCTCCCGAAATACCTTGGCGGCCAAATGGGCAAAAGCTTTCGCCGCCCCATATGGACTCACTGGAGAAATCGGCGTATTTTCGTGTTGCGGTATTATGGTGGCCGAACCGAATATCTCCGCGCTCGATGCCTGCAAAACTCGCACTGGCCGCCCTAACGAGTCTTGCAAACCGCGCGCCGCCTCCATCACCGCAACCGCGCCCACGCCACTAACCTGGCTGGTCAGCGTGGGGTGCTCCCAAGAGAACGCCACGGAACTGATACCGCCCAAATTGTAAATCTCATCCGGGGCAGCAGCCGTTATCGCAGCGGTAATTGATGCAGGATCAGTCAAATCACCGACATGCTTAATCACTTCGGCAGGCAATAAATCACTGCCCGGTTCTGACATATCTTGCACAAGGCCATGCACCGCCGCACCTTCAGAAATCAGACGCTGAGCCAGATAGTATCCATCTTGGCCGGTTATCCCGGTAATGAAAGCAGTTGTCACCGCAGTGCGCTTTGAATCCGCAGATCGTTATCAACCATCATCGAAACTAATTCTGGGAACTCTACTTCCCTAGTCCAGCCAAGTTTCTTTTCCGCCTTTGCAGGATCCCCTAAAAGCAAATCAACCTCTGCAGGCCGCATAAAGCGTGGGTCTTGCTTCACATAGGGCGCCCAATCTTCAATGCCCACATGTTTGAACGCTAAATCCAAAAACTCCCGAATTGAATGGGTTTCCCCGGTGGCCAAAACGTAATCATCTGGCTCGGGCTGTTGCAGCATCTGCCACATGCCCCGCACATAATCGCCCGCAAAACCCCAATCTCGCTTGGAATCAAGGTTGCCCAACGAAATGTCATCTTGCAAACCCAACTTAATGCGCGCCACCGCATTAGTGATCTTCCGGGTAACAAACTCATAACCACGGCGCGGGGATTCGTGATTGAACAAAATACCGCTCGAAGCGTGCATACCGTAAGATTCACGGTAATTAATGGTCATGTAGTGGCCAAACACTTTTGCAACACCGTAAGGCGAGCGCGGCCACAACAGCGTGGTTTCCCGTTGCGGCACTTCTTGAACTCGGCCAAACATTTCCGAGGTGGAAGCCTGATAATAGCGCACTTTACGCGGATCATCGCCAGAATAAATGCGAATCGCCTCTAGGAGATTCACCACGCCTTTACCTGTAATGTCCGTGGTGACAAGCGGGTTATCCCAAGAATACGCCACAAAGGAAATGGCACCTAAATTATATACCTCATCCGGCTGCGCAATCTCTAGTGCGCGCAACAATGAAGCGAAGTCGGTCAAATCACCCTGAATCAGTTTCACGCCAGGCAGCGTTGCCTCCACCATTTCCCGTTTCGGGTTGTTCTGCCCTCTGATCAGCCCATACACCTCATATCCCTTGGAAAGCAGCAGTTCCCCAAGGTAGAGTCCGTCTTGGCCAGTAATTCCAGTGATCAACGCGCGCTGCATTGTTTCACTATAGCGGGCATTTGGGCTAGCCTGGTGATTGTGGCACTAATGGATGGCGTGGTGCGAATCGTGTACCGTAACCCGGCGCTGCTCGGCGCGATTCGCAAGTCTGGACTGGATCAGGTTGGCCAGCGGATTCGGCTCACCGGCACTGAAACGCGCCCACCTCGGCTTTGGATGGCGCCAAACGCTAAGTGGGGGCGGCTGCTGGCGCGCCTTGATACCCTCGAACCCATCCTCTTGGCCGAATCAGAGCGCCAGGGGCTGCCAGTTACGGCCTCCGATAACAATAAATCCCCCAGGCAGTTGGAAGCCGAAGCGCGGATTCACCGAATAATAGGCAATGTTGAGTTAGCAAACGCGCAAGATAAATTGTGGTTACTCGCCACAACTATTGCGGCGCGTTATCCCGCCCCCGAAACATTCCAAAAGCTTAATCGAGCCGCCCGCTTTGGCTCCAATGACGAATTAGGCAAACTTTTACTTGCGTTGCTAGATTCTCCAGATACCGCAGGCCGCCTTGACTTAGAAATGCAAGTTATCACCGACCCTATAGTTGAGGCTGATTCCACTGGCAAATTGGCTGTGCATACCGGCATTCATCGCGTAGCTCGGGAAGTGGTAAATCGCTGGATAACTGATCACAATGTTACGGTTGCAATGTGGGATAAGTTCCGTCCCGCTCTGCTCACCCCCACAACCGCGGAAACTGACCGAATTGTTTCAGGGAACATCCCGAAATCCGCAATTGCGCGCCTGAGCGAAAAGCTCGATAAAAAACCGAAACTATTAGTGCCGTGGCATACCATAGTGGTATTGCTTGACGCCCCCAAAGCTACCGCCGGATTAGCGCTGTCGGCGCTGGCGCAGTATTCCGGCAGCGATTTGACTGCTATTGGTTATGATTTAATTCCGATTGTG
The DNA here is from genome assembly GCA_031282935.1 of Cellulomonadaceae bacterium. Lineage (GTDB taxonomy): Bacteria > Actinomycetota > Actinomycetes > Actinomycetales > Cellulomonadaceae > Xylanimonas. The sequence goes on along the minus strand of JAITCS010000147.1, from coordinate 907 downwards.
AGCGCGGAGTTACGGCCTGGCCCTGATACAGGAGCTGCTTTAGCGCAATTAGTTCCCCTAAAGCGGGCAAAAAAGATCGCCGCTATCTCGCACTCAGCAGCGCGCGAATTTCAAGGTTTCTCTAGCATGTTAGCCGCCCAAGGTTTGCCCGGCCCCGATGTTGTTGCCGTGCCGCTCCCTAACGATGTCGGGCCTACAAAAGCCGTCGCAAACACTAGCAAGAATGTCGAAAATGGGCGGCCGATTGTGCTGCTTACCGGCTCGCGCGAACCGCACAAAAACCACCGCACTTTGCTGCACGCCGCCGAGAGCCTCTGGGATGAGGGTTTGGAGTTTGAGGTGCGGCTGGCGGGCGGCAGTGGGTGGCGCGACGACGCTTTGGACACCATAGAGCGCCTGCACGCGGCTGGGAACTCGATTTCGGACTTGGGTAGGGTCACTGAGGAAGCTTTGGCGGCTGAATTGGTCGCGGCCGATGTCGTTGCTTTCGCGTCGTTGCATGAGGGTTTCGGGCTGCCAGTGGCTGAGGCGTTGACGGCGGGAACCCCCGTTTTGACCACCGATTACGGGTCCCAGGCCGAGATTGCCGCAGACGGCGGCGTTTTGGTGGTTGATCCGCGCGACGACGAGGCGATCATTTCGGCTTTGCGGCGTCTGATAACTGAGCCAGCATTGCGCGCGGAACTCCGGGCGCAGGCTTTGGCGCGGGTTGGGGCGCGGCAGGTTCGGGGACCGCGGCGGGGAAAGACTCCGGCGCGGAGGGCGCGGCGGCTACGGTTTGCGTGGCCGCGAATGTTTTGTACATATCCGCGCAAACAGGCGCCGCTTTCTCCAATAGCCCCCTGATGTTTTCGGAGCGGACCGCGTCGGACGAGGCCACTAAGTTCCCGTCTTCGGTGTCGTATAT
>JAITCS010000143.1 GCA_031282935.1 Cellulomonadaceae bacterium | reverse complement strand
CCAGCTGTGAGACCTGAATCTGCTCTTCCTTTAGGCAGGAAACGAAAATAAGGCTAAGAAGCGGGTACTTAAAGTTGTGGCTCATGCTTTTAATTTTCCCCCCCCCCCCCCCCGATTTGTTCCAAATCGGGAGATCATTTCTACCCGATTGTTAAGTCGATTTCGGCCACGCTAAAACATGGCTATCATGGGGTTTCGATTGAAAGATGGCCGAGTTTCACACGTTTTCGCGGGTCAGACGCCTCACGAACCCATATGGTACGCCCTAAGTAAGGCGAACTTTAGGCAGGGCGAACCTTAAGCGCGTCTGCCCCCGGATCTTTGTCCACAATCACGGCAGAACCGTCGGCGACTTGCCCGGAAAGCAGTTCGCGGGCCAGGCGGTCTCCGATTTCGCGCTGCACGAGGCGGCGCAGTGGACGGGCACCGTAGGCCGGGTCGAAACCTTCGTTCGCCAAGAAATCGCGGGCTTCGGGGGTCACCGTGAGCGTGATTCGACGGTCGGCAAGGCGCTTGGCCAGGCTCGCAACCTGCAAATCCACGATGGCACCCAATTCGCCCTTGGATAGCGGATCGAACATCACAATGTCGTCCAGGCGATTCAGGAATTCCGGTTTGAAGTTATTGCGCACGATAGACATGACCGCTTCGCGCTTTTCTTCATCGGTCAAATTGGGATCCACCAAGAATTGCGAACCCAAATTAGAAGTCAAAACCAAAATCACGTTACGGAAGTCAACCGTGCGCCCCTGGCCATCAGTTAAACGACCATCGTCCAAAACCTGTAACAGAATGTTGAACACATCAGGGTGAGCTTTCTCAACCTCATCAAGCAAAACCACCGAATATGGGCGCCGCCGCACTGCCTCGGTCAACTGACCGCCCTCTTCATAACCCACATAACCGGGAGGAGCCCCCACCAAACGCGCCACAGAATGTTTCTCACCGTATTCGCTCATATCTATGCGAACCATGGCACGTTCATCGTCGAATAAGAAATCAGCCAGTGCTTTCGCCAATTCGGTTTTACCCACCCCGGTAGGGCCTAAGAATAGGAACGAACCAGTGGGCCTATTCGGATCAGAAACCCCCGCTCGCGCCCGCCGCACCGCGTCAGAAACCGCAGTTACGGCGTCTTTTTGGCCGATTAGCCGCGAACCGATATGATCCTCCATCGCCAGCAATTTCTCGGATTCGCCCTGCAACATGCGCCCAGCCGGGATACCGGTCCACGCTGAAACGACTTCGGCTATTTCATCGGCGTCCACTTTATCGGCAATCATTGGGCCAACATAAGTAGCGGAACCGTCGCTGCCGGGAACCTCGGCCACCTCGCTCGCCAATTCCTCCGCTTCTGCAGCCTGCAATTCCTTTTCGACTGCCGGAATTTCGCCGTACAGTATTCGGGCAGACCCCTCCAAATCACCTTCTCGCAAAGCAATTTCGGCGTCCGTGCGCAGTTGGTCAAGTTTCGCTCGCAACTCACCAACGCGGTTGTGACCAGCCTTTTCTTTCTCCCACCGCGCCGTCAGCGCTTGCAACTTCTCGCGCTTATCGGCCAAATCTTTTTGAAGCTGAGCCAATCGTGTCTTTGAGGCTTCATCAGCGGAATCGGATAACACCACCTCTTCCATCTCAAGGCGGGTAACTTGCCGTTGCAATTCGTCAATCTCAATAGGCGAAGAATCTAGTTCCATTCGCAACCGTGAGGCCGCCTCATCAACCAAGTCAATCGCTTTATCCGGTAATTGGCGCCCGGTAATATATCTGTCCGATAAAGCCGCAGCAGCCACCAAAGCCGAATCTGAAATCGTTACCTTATGGTGGGCTTCGTACCTTTCTTTTAGCCCACGCAGAATCGCCACGGTATCCTCAACCGATGGCTCACCCACGTATACCTGTTGGAAGCGCCGCTCAAGTGCGGGATCCTTTTCGATGTTTTGCCGGTATTCGTCCAAAGTGGTCGCGCCAACTAAACGCAACTCCCCCCGCGCCAACATTGGTTTTAGCATATTTCCGGCGTCCATGGCGCCGTCGCTGCCGCCCCCAGCGCCGACCATCGTGTGCAATTCGTCAATAAATGTAATGATTTCGCCGTCAGATTCCGCTATTTCCTGCAAAACCGCTTTCAGACGTTCCTCAAATTCGCCCCGATATTTCGCACCGGCCACCATCGAGGACAAATCCAAGGAAACCAGCCGTTTATTCTTTAGGGATTCGGGCACATCACCTGCCACAATTCGCTGGGCTAAACCTTCAACTACCGCAGTTTTGCCTACCCCTGGTTCCCCAATCAGCACCGGATTGTTCTTGGTGCGCCGAGATAGTACTTGAATAACACGGCGAATTTCAGCATCGCGACCGATAACCGGATCCAATTTGCCATCGCGGGCTCGTTGCGTCAGGTCAGTTCCGTATTTCTCTAAAGCCTGAAAAGTGCCTTCAGGGTTTGCGGTGTCCACCTTTTTATTTCCTCTCAAAGCCGGTAATGCTGCCTCTAGTGCCTCTGGCGTCGCCCCCGCCGCTTTCAACGCGTCCGCCGCCGCACCGCGCCCTTTCGCCAACGCAAGAAGCAAACACTCGGTCGAAACGTAACTATCCCCCAGGCCAGCGGCCTCCTTCGCCGCGACATCCAGCGCCGTCAGCAGAGCCCGCGACGCCTGCGCCTGCCCACTGCCGCCCGTCGCGGAGGGCATTGCAACCAAAGCGGCACGCATTTTTTGCCCGATTTGCTGCGCATTAGCGCCCACGGCCCCCAGCAGCGAGGCCGCAATCCCCTCTGGCTGCGCCAACAACGAGTTGAGTAGGTGTTCCGGCTCAACTTGGGGGTTACCCGCAGCCGAGGCAGTTTGCACGGCGTCCGAGAGGGCCTCTTGCGACTTGGTGGTGTATTTCGTTTCCATCAATACCGATGTTATGCCCCTGCCCGCGTTTCGGCCATTGAGATGAAATAGTGTCGCAAAAATAGTGCTAAAACGCCTGCTTCGCTCTTTTTCGGCCAAGGAACGACGTTGTTGTCCGGGGGGCGTGCCAGGCTTGCGGCATGGAACACCGGACTCTGCGGTTGCGACGAATGTTTGGCACAACGCTACTGCTAGCTGCGCTCGCAGTGTTAACGGGCTGCATTCGCTACGATTTGGATATTTCTTTATTTCCCGATGATCAGGCTCGGTTGCAACTTGATCTAGCCATAGACGAAGCTACCGCCGATTATTTGGGTGAAGACCCGCAAACCCTTTGGGACTCTGTCACTCAAGACCTAGAAGATGAGTTACCGCCGGGCGCGCAATTCCAAAACTACGCCACAGACGGCTGGATTGGCTCTGTGATCACGCTGCCCACGCGGGGAATCGGCGAAATTTCCGCTGATGATGGCATGGGCGTAGGCATGAACATTACCAGGGTCGGTAACCAATTCCATTTTCAGGGAAACGCTGGCGATATCGAGGCTGAGTTTAGCGAAGAAAACTTGCCGATTGGGGATTTCAGCGCCGCCCAAGCGCATGTCAGATTGACGTGCCCCGGCGACATAATTGAGGCGAACGGCACAATAGACGCCAACGTGGTTACCTGGAATCTGCTGGAAATGGATGGCAACATGTCTGCCACTTGTGACGCCACAGGTGACGGCGTGAGCGCTCCCGCTGGTGGCGGCTCGGTTGGAACTGCGGTTTCGGAAACCGGGTTGGCGCGCTGGTGGCCGGTGCTCGCATTGGCAACAGCTCTTACCGCGAGTTTGGTTGGATTAGGAATATACTTGCGGCGCAAAGCGCACTCGGAACGTTCCACGTGGAACAATCCGGCGCCGCAGGGCGAATATGAAGTTGGCGGATACTGGGAGCATGATAATCGTGACTGAATCTCTGAACTGGAAACCGGACCCGCTCGGGGTTAGTTTCGAGCAGGCTGAACTGACCACTATTGACGATGCAAAGATTTCGTTGGTGCGTTATGTCGGCGACGCCGCTGGCGGCGGTGAGGCTTCGGACGACGGGGAACATGACGGCGGCGGGGCAGCTCGCGGCGGCGGTTCGTTTGGCGCGGGCGGCGGTACGCCGGGCGGCGATAGGTCGGGTAGCGGCGGCGAGCCGCGCGGCAGGGTACGCCCAGCGGTGCTATACGTGCACGGGTTCAGCGACTATTTCTTCCACCCGCACCTTGCGCAGGCTTTCGCCGCTGCCGGATATCCTTTCTTTGCGGTTGACCTGCGGGGGTACGGCCGCTCTATGGCGGCTCACACCGTCGTGGGCGGCAACCCCAACATGGTGCCTGAAATCGCCGTCCATGGGCGCGACCTCGACACCGCTGTGGGCGCCATCCGGGCGCTCGGTCACAATGAGGTTGTGGTGCTGGGGCACTCCATGGGCGGGCTGGTCGCATCCATGTGGGCAGCCAGCAGGCCGAGTGCTGCTGCGGCCCTAGTGCTCAATTCGCCCTGGTTTGACTTGAACGAGAGTTGGTTGCTGCGCGGGCCGGGATCGGCTGCGATTCAGGCAATTTCGCTATTCGCTCCCAAAGCCGTAGTGGGCGGGCTGAAACCGCACTACGGGCAAGCGCTACATCATAGCAACGGCGGGCAGTGGGATTATGACCTCACCTGGAAACCTCACGCCGGGTTCCCGGTGCAGGCGGCTTGGATTTCTTCAATTCGGCGCGCTCAGGCTCGCCTCAAAGCGGGTTTGGGCATCAGTATTCCCATTTTGGTGCTTTCCTCCACCCGCAGTGGCCCGTCCAAGGTGTGGCACCCACGCCTAACTGCTACCGATTCGGTGCTAAATGTTGAGCACATCGCGGCTGGTGCTGCCCACCTCGGTTCGGATGTCACCTTTGTGCAGATCGCCGAGGGCGCCCACGACTTGGCACTGTCCGCCACCCCGCAAGCGCGGGAGGATTACGTGGCGGCTGTGCTAGGTTGGCTTGAAGCGCGAATCCACTAATGGCGGTAACTAGAGAGCAGATTCGATTTATCGGCCGGGTGCAGGGGGTCGGGTTCCGTTACACCTGCGCCGCGCTGGCTGGTCGCTCTGGTGTAGTCGGATGGGTGCGCAACGAGGCAGACGGGAGTGTGCTGGCTGAAATGCAGGGCGAGCCTTCTAGCATTGAGGCGTTGCTGGCTGGCCTGGCGCAAAGTAGGTTCATCAGGATTGACCACACCGACCGCTCCCCCTTGTCGGTTAAGCCCGGCGATCAGGGTTTCCGCATCGCCAGAGGTTAAGCAGCGGTTTAGTCTAGCGATTCCAGCAGGCCTTGGGGGTCTATCGGCTGCCCGCGCAGGTCGGTGATTTCGCCGCCGCCTTTTTGCCAGATCATAATGGCAACTAGGCCAATCAGGTGCTCTGCGCGGCGTTCCGCCTCTAGGAACTCCGGGGTTTCCGCGAGCGCCGCAGCGCGGTCGGGCGGTTGCCAGCGGAGTTCGGTTTCGGCGCCCCTGGTGGTGATCAGGATTTGGCCATCACCTCCAAGATCAGCCACTAGGCCAACACCGGGAACGGTCGCCACTGCGGTATCGGCGAACACCGGCGTAACTAAACTCTGCACCTGATTGTCGGTCAGTTCAAGGTTGGGCCGCACCCGCAAAAACACTTCCGTCAGAGCTTCGTTTGTGAGCACCCAATAGGTTTGCGTCACTTGCTAGCCAAGGTCTGTGAGGTGGAAGTTTTGCCAAGAACGGCTAGCCGTTGGCCCACGCTGGCCCTGATACCGCGACCCGAGAGCGCCCTGCCCGTAAGGCTTTTCAGACGGTGAGGACAACCGGAAAAAGCAGGTCTGGCCAATCTTCATGCCCGGCCACAACAAAATGGGCAAGGTTGAAACATTTGAGAGTTCTAGCGTGACATGGCCACTAAAACCAGGGTCAATGAACCCTGCCGTCGAGTGCGTGAGCAGCCCCAACCGCCCTAAAGATGACTTGCCTTCAAGGCGCGCGGCAATGTCATCGGGCAAAGAAACGCACTCCAACGAGGAACCCAAAACGAACTCTCCCGGGTGCAGCACCAGAGCTTCCCCGGCGGTAACCTCGACCGCGTGGGTTAGTTCGTCCTGCTCTTTGGAAGGGTCTATGTGCGGATATTTGTGGTTGTCGAACAGCAGGAAGTATTTGTCCAAGCGCACGTCAATAGATGACGGCTGTATCATCGCAGGGTCGTATGGGTCAATTCCCACTCGCCCCGCCTCAATCTCTGCGCGAATATCCCGATCTGAAAGCAGCACAACCGCCACTCTAGTTCAGGCGCCCGCGATAGCAGCTATCCGGCTCGCAAGTTGGCTCTTTTCTGGCGAGGTGCTTTTCGCGCGAAACGGGCCCTACTTGACATTTTGAGAAACGTTGTTCTAGCACGTTGACCTGCTGGAATACCATGTGGAAAAAAAGTTGAGTTCAGTTTGAGCCAACTTTTAAGACATATTTAGCCACCAGACCAGAAGCGATTTGATGAAACCTCCGCCCATGGCGCACCATTGAGATATGAACAAGAACACCATCCGCCGCCTCGCCTCGAGTGCCCTGGCCGCAGCGTTGTTTGCTGCCCCGGTGCTTACCCTGGCTCCTGCCGCAACCGCCGCGACCGCTCCCGTTGGCGTAGTTACTCTGCCCGCTCCGATTGCCACCCCAGGCGGTGTCACCACCCTTCCCGCTCAAGTTGATCCCTCCACCATTGTGGGTCTGAACGCCGTTCCTTGCACTGACTTGGACGCCCGGGTTCGGATCAATGTCGAGGGCCAAGAGAACTTCTGCTATTTGGATCGCGCCGAACTGGTGCGCGGCGTCACCGCTGACTTGGGCGATTTTGAGGCCGGTCAGGTACGCAAGGTGCTCGTTGAGGACCTAAACGCGATTGGGATTATCCCCGAAATGGACTGGATGGCCGGTTCGCTGATTGAGATTGTTGGCGATGAAGGCGCTCAACCCGTCACCACCTTGCCAATCCAGATTGATCCGAGCGAAATTGTGGGCCGTCTTGCCCAGCCTTGCGAGGACCTCGACCCGTCCGTGCGTGTTCCTGTGGAAGGGCAGCCGAACTTCTGCTACCTGGATCGCTCCGGCCTGGCGCGCGATGTCGCGCCGGTAACGGTGGAAGGGCTTGACCCTAATCTGGGTATCGTCGCCATCTCGGCCGATATTTCTGGTGAGGTAGTGCCGGTGAGCGTGGATACTGTTGACCCTGACCTGGGTATTGTGGCAGTGAACGCTGTGATCGAACCTGTTTCTGCTGAGGTTTCCACTGGACTTGCCCCCGCTTCCATCTCCGCCATTGCCGCTGGCGCAACTGTTGTGATTGCGGCTGCCGCTTACGTTATTGCGCGCAAGCGCCACGCCTAATATCGCGGCCAGTTTCTTGGTTTTTGCGATAAAGTGCCCATAGCGGCACGACCTGCCCCTAGTGGCACGGGCTGCCCAAAGGGGCACCACCTGCCTGTAGAGGCAGCCACCTGTACGTTGTTGTGCCCGGAAAGGGCGATTGGGAGAAGGCAATAATGAGTATTGATCAGGACACCGAGTTTTTGGCTTCCTTGCGTGGCATGGTCAATGACGTTACGCCTAATATCGCCCCGCTATCCGCCGCCACTGTTATCCCAGCAGCTCGGCGGCGGATAGCGCACCGCCGCTCCCTCATCTCGGGCGCTTTCGGTGTGGTTCTGCTCGCCGGGGCAGGTGCCACCCAAATGTTGCCGATGGTTCAAACGCCTACGCCGATCACGGTGATGGCTGGGGAAATTGGTGCAGATGTTACCGGCGGCGAGGTTGGCATCGCCCCCCTAGACACTGCCCGTGATGGCCGCAGCATTACCCCGGCAACCATCGCGCCTTTGTCGCAGGATATTTCCCCGCACGGAATCCCTGCCGATAGCGAGGCCGAGGTCGCGGTCGAGGCTGTTGAGGCAACCTCGGGCGCGTTCAATCCGGCTAACCCTTGGACTATTCCCTTGATTACTGCCGGGGCCGCCGCACTTGGCACCGGCGCTATTATCGCTGCTCGAGCCCCAAAACCGGTTATGGCAACCGTCCGCCGCAACCGATAACCCAAGCAGTACCACAGTGAGGGCAAGTTTCCCTCACAAACACAAGACTGCCGTGCGCGCATTGGTGGATAAACCCTGTGCTCGCACGGACTCAAAGCCTCGGAGTCTGCAATTGAGATTCCGATGATGAACTACGGCCGGTAGGCCGGGAACTTAGTTTGTTGGTCTGAGATTCCCTGCGCTGCCGTAGTTCACCCGAGAGGAACCCGATAATGTGGAAACGGGTTCCTCTCGGTTTTTTTGATGCTCCACCTAATATGCCGCTGGCGCCCCGCCCGCCCCCTTTATCCCACGGGCACAATTCCGACCTCTTTTCAAGCTTTGGCCTGATATGCCATAATTGGTTCTCGATGCGATTATTCACATGTATTTACCCATCAGAAACCGCCCTAGCACACTTGGATTTGGCGCTGGTGAACCTGCCCGATATGGCTACCGCCGCCTTTGAGAGCGAGATAGCGAATTTCGACGGGCCAAGCGCTACGCAGTTCAGTCGCGGCCAATTCAGTCGAGACCAGTTCAGTAGTGGCCAGCGCGGTCGAGGGCATCGGGGTGGCAAAGAAAGCAGACCACGAGGCGGGCGCAGTTCCCAGGATCAAAAACTGCGCTGGGTGCCGCCGGAGTTTCGGCACATCACGCTGGCTTTCCACGGTGACGTGCCAGAGGGTGCTGTACCGGATTACCTTGGTGAGCTTAGGAACGCGGTGCAAGACTTTGAGCCGTTCGAGGCGCGGTTGAGCGGCAGCGGAGCTTTTTCGGGGCGCACCCTTTGGACAGGAGTATCTGGATCTGAGGGCTTATCCCAACTGAAATCGCTGAGCACTTTGGTGGCCGAGGCAGCAGTAGAAGCCAGCCTCAGGTCGGACAATCGGGCT
>JAITCS010000228.1 GCA_031282935.1 Cellulomonadaceae bacterium | reverse complement strand
CTGCCGCTTGGCTCATCGAGAACTCCGGGTTTGGGAAGGGGTTCGCTCTGCCTGGTTCTGGCGCTTCGGTTTCTCGGTTGCATTGCCTGGCGCTCACTAATCGCGGTACGGCTACGGCGGCCGATGTGGTGGCTCTGGCCCAGACTGTTCGAGCCGGGGTGCTCGAAAAGTTTGGGTTGGAGTTAGTGCCAGAGCCGAACCAAATCGGTGTCGAAATATAGCGAGGCTTAGGCGGTTTTGGGCGCCTTAGGCGGTTTGAGCAGATTAGGCGGTTTAGGCGGCGAGGACTTCGGGCAGGAAATACTGGATTTGCTGCTGCCACCACGGCCAATCGTGCGTGGCGTCATTGCCCCACACATCTACCCAAGCGTTGATCCCCTGATTGCCCAAAACCTCACCTAGTGCCACGGTATCTGCAAGCATCGGTTCTTCACCAGAACCTTGACCGGCGCAAAAAACTAACCGACTAGAGGTATACAAATCCCGCTTTTTGGGCGCAATCGGCTTTTGCAGATACTCTAGCGGGGAGTTCTCGCGCGCTTTAGCGGACATGTGGTTATCGAAATCCAAAAAGCAGTTAGTGGAGTATACCCCGGAAAGCGCGATCAGAGAATCAGCCAAATGTGGCCACCGGAAATAGATGTTTGCAGCATGATAAGCGCCCATTGAGCAACCCGTTAAGAGCGCTTTTGGCGCCCCAACCTGCGGGCCAGAAACTGTTGGAATAAACTCGTTTGCGACAAAGGAAAGATACTTTTCGTACTGCTTTAGCGCCGCCCCGCGCTTTCCATCCTCACGGAAGAAAGTATCATCGTCAATAGAATCTAGCGCGAATAATTGAATGTCACCGTTTTCAATGTATTCACCTAAAACATCGACCATGCCAAAATCCTCCCAAAGATTCTCGTGCGCTTGGGAGGTGGGGAAAGCGATTACTGGTTTACCGCTTTCACCATAGACCCGATAATTCATTGTTTGACCCAAAGCGGCCGAGTTCACGGAAAGGATTTCTTTTTGCACGAACGATAGGTTATCGCCCGGCGGCGGGGGCGCGGCGGCGCGGCTGGTGTGATCTGCGTCAGGGGGCTGTGATTTGGGTTACTGCGGGTTGTGAGCAGGGCAAATACGGGCAGGATGATAGCGAGAGCCTGGAAAATATGCGACGGGATCATTCCGAGCGCGACGGCGGGAGTCCAGGTGGAACGCAACGGCATGAGGGCCGAAATACGGTCGGGCACGTAGAGGCCGGTGCGCGCGACCAGGGTCCCGTCGGGGGTGAACACCCCGCTCACCCCTACAGTTGAGATTTGGACGGCGGCGCGCCCGGTGGTGATGGCTTGCAGTTGGGTCATCTGTAATTGCTGCGTTGATTGCGGGGTGACGCCGAATGACGCATTGTTAGTAGGCACGATGAGAACTTGTGCGCCCAATCGCGCTGCGTCAATAAAGATTTCATCGTAAGCGACCTCAAAACATATTCCTACCCCAAGCCGCGCAAAGGATTCGCCCAGCGCAATCGGCCCGGTAAGGCGATCAGTTCCAACGCCGCGTAACGGCACGTCAATAAGCGGCGGGTTATCCCCGGCCAACATATCCACTGGCAACCGATCAACTTGATCTGTGACTAAACGCGCGAATCTGCGCATTGGAATGTACTCCCCAAAAGGAGCGGGGCGTTGTTTGGCATACCTGGAGATAACACCATAACCCTCTTCCCAAAGCAGCATGACATTGTAGCGCCCGTCTGGAGGATATTCCATTGTGCCCACCAAAATCGGGGCATTTGCTTGCTCGGCTGCGACATTTAGGGGTGCAGCAACGGTGGGCCAAAGCATTGGATCCCAGGCGGCGGCGTTTTCCGGCCATACAATAACGTCGAAACCCGCTGGGTCTATGCCTTCGATATTTCGTTGCGCGCTATCGGTTGCCAATTTCTCGGTTTGCAATAAATGGTTTTCAAACACGCCAACTGCATTTACCTCTGGTGCCGCCCCACGCTCTGGTACGTCACCCTGCGCAATTCCGACCCGCAGAATCCCATCTTGGGCCGTTTCGGTGCCTGCATTTACCCACGGCAACCTATCTCCGGGGTCCACAAGGGTGGTAACCGGCGGGTCAGATACTGCGCGAACATTTTGATCGTGCGGTAAAGGCAACAACAGAGGGCCGAATAGGATAAAAATAGCGGCCAGCAGAGGCGCTAAGACTTGCTTTAGGACTTGGTTTCGGATTTGGTTTCGGAATCCGATTTCGGTTTCTCGGACAACGGAGTTATGCCGCAGGATGGCTCTCAATGCAGCGACCAACAGCATAGCAGCCAGCACTAACAAGAAAGTCACAAAGACAGTCCCGCCCAGCCAGGCTGCCCGCCCGAGCGGATACCCCGCCACCGTCCAGGCGAGCCTGCCCCACGGAAAGCCCCCGAATGGCGTGGCGGAGCGCCACTGCTCCACCCCGGTATATAGGATCGCGAAAGCGAGTGCCTCTAGTAGGGGTGCCCCATGCCGTGCTGGAAAAACCGTGTCGTAATTGAAAGGTGAAGGCCTTGTTTCTTTGTGCCAAAACAGCCCGCGACATAAGCGCCTAGTGAGGGTCCACAAGGCCCCAAACGCTGCGAAATAGGCGGCTTGCAATAAAACTAACGCTATCCAGGGCACAAATGCGGTGGCGATCGAGGCCCACCACACGTGCGGACCAAAGAAAACCGCGCCAGTGATAAACCCAAGCAATAAGTTCCAGCCAACACTGTCATTTAGTTCGAGGGCACCCCATAACAGTGCGCAACCCACTAACGCCAAAGGCCAAATCCGCACATCGGGAAAAGCCGCCCAAAAAGCCAAACCCGCGATTATTGCCAAGGCTAAAGAAAGGAGCCGCCTCATCCCCCTTGAAAGTGCTGCCACCCTCGGTGGTTTCGTAGTATCGAAAATAGCGGCAACCATCAGGCGGCCTCATCAAACTCAGTATCCAAGGCTGAATAAGCCACCACGCCCCGTAAAATACTAAACTTTGCCGTGCGGGCCAGATCACGCAGGCGTTGATTAGGGGCAATAACAGCTATTTGATTGAGCACGTCAATTACTTGCTTACACCAGCGGACAAAATCCCCCGGCGCTAAATCGCTATTCTTTAGGGTGGCGGCCAGGCTCCCACCTTTGGCCCACCGCAGAATTGGGCGCACTAATCCAAAAGATAACGGATTCGGGGGGTCTAGTTTGTTGTTTCGAGCCAGTTGACTCAATTCACTAGAGATAGTCAAAGTTCTTTCTAGGGCAGACTTGAGATTCGGTTTTAGGTCAAGGGGTAAAACTGGGTCGTCGTCATTTCGGCCCTCAAATACCAAGGCAGCCACCAATGCTGCCAGGCTAGGGGCATCTAGTTCATTCCAAGCACCGCGCCGCAAACACTCCGCGAGCAGCAAATCTTGCTCCAAATAAATGCGACGCAACCATTGGCCATCGGCAGTAACATCTAGATCAGACGCCAAATACCCTAACTCGATGAGCACCCGACAAACCCGCTGAAAAGTGCGCGCAATAATTCCGGTTTGCGTGGCCAATTTGGAGTTCAACTTCTGATATTCGCGCTCGAGTTCTTGATAACGAGCGCCCCACCTTTCGTGTTCCGCAATATCAGGGCACTTTTGGCACGGATGATCACGGATTTCCTGCTGCAAAGCATCGAGTTTTGCTCGGTTGCCGCTATCCTGTGCCGCTTTCGCGGGGGCGGGCGGGTGTTCTGGCAGGTGTTTCATAAAGTTGCGCAAACTGGACGCCAAATCCTGGCGGGATTCCGGGCGGCGCGCGCTGAAACCCTTTGGGAACTTGGCAAGGTGGCCAACAATTTGGAACCCGCGCGGAATATCACTGGCAAAAAGCGGTTTCACCTGCTTGTCAATGGTTAAAATCTGCACAGTAGCTTTACGGCCCACCTCACCAGAAATCGGATCAACAACCACCGCATAACCGCGCCGTCGCCCGCTGGAAATGCCAATTACGTCACCCCGCTTCAAGTCCAGTAACGCTTTATCGGTGTTATCCCGCAACAGTGTTTTACTTGCCTTAGCGGCATTTCGTTGCTGGGTGGCCAAATTGTGCCTAAGTTTCAGGAACTCAAGGAAATCCCCTTTATCGCAGGCCATCGCTTCCCGATATCCGGCCAACGACTGCTCTTGGCCGCGTACCTGCCGCGCTAAATGAACCGCCGACTTGTCGGCCTGAAATTGTGCAAAGGAGGTTTCCAGCACCGAAAGTGCCCTATCATAACCCACTTGAGCCACCAGATTTACGGCCATGTTATAAGACACCGTGAAAGCGGAAATAAGGGGATAAGTTCGTTTCGATGCCAACGTGCCCAAATAAGATGGGTCTAGGCCCTGATGGTTCACCACCACCGCGTGGCCTTCGATGTCAATACCACGCCGCCCCGCGCGGCCAGTTAATTGCGTGTATTCCCCAGGGGTAATAGCAACATGGGCCACCCCATTCCACTTGTCCAACTTTTCTAGAACCACCGTGCGGGCGGGCATGTTTATGCCCAAAGCCAGAGTTTCGGTAGCGAAAACTACTTTAAGTAATCCAAGATTGAATAACTCCTCCACGGTTTCTTTGAATACCGCGATCATCCCGGCATGGTGGGCAGCGATTCCCCGTTTCAAGGCCGCTCGCCAATGCCAGTATCCTAAAACCTCTAAATCCTGCGGTTCAATGTGGGCAACTCGGCGTTCAATTATTTCGGCGATTTCGGCTTGCTCGGCTTTCGAGGTGAGCCAAATATCCGCCTGGAATAACTGCTCTAGCGCCCCATCGCAGCCCGCCCGGGAGAAAATGAAGTAAATCGCAGGTAATAACCCGTCGGCGTCCAAAGCCGCCACCAAGGCAGGCCGCGTCACTTTCCGAAACTCAGCCCCGCCGCCCTGCCGGGTCGCGCCTCGACCGTACCGCTCCCGCCAATAGGAGCCAGAGCGCCCCTGCCGATCGCCACTGCCCCTGCGGCCCCCTGGCGACCCCCCCAGCGGCGTCAAGGTGCGCACCAAATCCGGGCTGACCTCCGCCTCGGCGTTAAGAACACCGGCAGCGGAATCATCGGCGTAGAGGTCAAGCAAAAGCGGCAGCGCGCGCGGGGATTTCTCTGCGACGGCCACATGTTGAAAGAGGGGCACGGGGCGGTGTTCGGAAACCACAATCGCCACGGTGTCGGCGGCGCTGCTACCCGGCTCGGCGGTGCCCTGATCTGGCTGAGCAGTGCTCCCATCCGTTTCGGCGGCGCTGTCCGGCTGGGCAGGGATAGAAACGGGACGACGCACAGCCGCCAACCACTCCCCGAACTCCTCCGCATTAGAAACAGTTGCCGATAAAGCGACCAAAGCAACATGATCGGGCAGGTGGATAATTATTTCTTCCCAAACTGGCCCGCGAAACTTATCCGCCAAATAGTGCACCTCGTCAATGATCACAAATTGGAGGCCCACCAACAAATCGGAATCATTACTGTACAACATGTTCCGCAACACTTCGGTGGTCATTACCACTATCTCAGCCGTGGGGTTTATGGCGGTATCGCCGGTGAGCAGACCAACTTTCGCGGAGCCGTGGACGGAAACTAAATCGCGGTACTTCTGATTAGAAAGCGCTTTGATAGGGGTGGTGTAAAACGCTTTCCCCCCAGCAGCCAGGGCCAATTCGATAGCGAACTCCCCCACCACTGTTTTCCCAGCGCCCGTGGGGGCGGCAACTAAAACGCTTTTCCCGGCGATTAAGGCAACACATGCGGCAACCTGATAATCGTCCAAAGGAAAGCTTTTGCTGCTTGCAAACCGGCTGAGGGTTTCGGTGGCTTTGACCATGGTTGCAGCCCAGTTTAGTTCCCCTGAGGTGCCACTAGAACTCGCAAAGCCCCCGGTACGGTTTCGGCTCGCAACGGCAAAGTGCCCAGGTATTCCCCGTCGGCGTAGGCCGCAGGTAGGCGCACCGCCCCCTCGCCTGGTTGTATATTAACTGCCCGACACCGCACAATTCGAACCATGTCTGAATCGGCATGTTTGCCACCAGACATCATTTGCGGGAATAGTTTTGTAGCCCCCATTTTACCGATTTCGCCCGCCAAAACTAAATCCATGAAACCATCAGTCAAACTGGCTTTGGGTGCAATAACAATACCACCACCAATAACCGAGGAATTGGCTGCCGTCACTAAAGCACCATTAGAATGCCAAGCGAGGCGATGGCCGTCGCCATTTGCCTCCGGGCCGAGATCCAACATTCCAGAAAACCTCAAATGGCGGGACAATTCGTTACCGGAATGTTGCGCATGTTCAATGGTCAAATTATAAGGCCAAGAACGATAAGACGCTAATTCCCGCAAAGCCGCAATGAAATACCTAGAAGCGCCTTGGGGACGCAGCATGGCGTTAGCGCGCGCATTAATAGCGGCATCAAGACCCGCCGACACCGCCCCCGCTACCCACTGGCAGTAATCAGGCGGCGCCGATTGTTGCCCCGCGGGCGCCAGCAGCCCTTTACCAGTAACCCGAATCAAATCCACCCGGCGCACCCCAGCAGCCCCCGCATGCAAAGCGGCCGTAAGGTTAGCGACCGCGCGGGTCGGTTCCGCAACCGGCAAACCCATGACCGTAGCGAAATCATTTCCGGTGCCAACTGGCACAATGCCCAGCGGGATATTGGTGTTAGCGATTTCTTGGATACCCAAATGGACCATGCCGTCGCCGCCCACCACCACAATAGCCCCTACACCGCTGGCCACAGCCCGGCGCACGTGCTCAAGCGCCAAATCGGCCGAGTTTCCCGAAAGGTTCCAGACATCGTGGCCATCCTCATGCAGCCGCTTGATCACAGCGCCGCCGACTTTCGCCCCCCGGCCTTTGCCAGCCGTGGGATTTACGATGACCCCGAGCCGATTTGCCCGAGGCGATGCCTGAGTGGATAAGGTGACCACAACATCAGCCTAGTGCGCCCAAGCACAAAAGGCGCAATTAGCGCCAAAGTGTTCGCAAAAACTAGCGGCAATTTCGGCTTGGCACTCAATACACCCCTTTTTTACCGCCGATTTAAGGGTAATTCTCCAAAGCCTGGCGGGCCAACTGGGCCACTTCGGCGCCAATATCGGCAGGTTCGATACTTTTGACCAGGGGTGCAATCCCGAGCAGCAACCGCACAATCCAGGCGCGGGAGGTGGCTGGGATAGTCAGCCGGAACGTGCCATCCGGCAGCTTCGTGGCCTGGCCAGGCAGCTCCTCCGCAAGCCACCTGGCGCCAGAGGCGAGCACCAAAGTGGTGGTGAACTCGCGGTGCGTGGCGGCCTCGGCGGCGACGTCAGCGTTCT
>JAITCS010000129.1 GCA_031282935.1 Cellulomonadaceae bacterium | reverse complement strand
CAAAACGCCTTACAGCGAATTGCTCGAAAAGCACCCTGAGCGTGCCATTGAAAAAGCAGTCCAAGGTATGATTCCTAAGACTACTTTAGGTCGCCAGCAACTTACTCACCTCAAGGTTTATCGTGGTCCGGAACATCCTCACACCGCGCAACAGCCCAAACCATTGACGATTACTCAGGTTTCGCAGCAGGCCTAAGCCAGCGCGCATAAGATATTAAAGGACAATAAAGTGGTAGAATACACAACCACCCACACCACGATCGAATTTGCCGATCCGGAAAACTTACTCCCCGAAGATTTCGAGAATGAAATTGAAGATGTAAGCTCTTACACCACCGAAACCGAGCAAGCGGTAAAGAACCAAGGGCAATCCTTGACCGCCCCCGGTAATGGCTTAGGCCGCCGGAAAGAAGCCGTAGCGCGCGTTCGTTTAGTGCCAGGCACTGGGCAGTGGAAAATCAATGGCCGCACTTTAGAGGATTATTTCCCCAATAAAGTACACCAGCAATTAGTTAATTCGCCTTTCAAAGTTGTTGAGGTTGAAGGTCGTTTCGATGTTATCGCCCGCATTGTGGGCGGCGGCTCCTCCGGCCAGGCTGGCGCTTTGCGTTTGGGCATTTCCCGGGCGCTCAACCAGATTGACCGCGAGCACAACCGTCCGGCTTTGAAGAAGGCCACTTTCTTGACCCGCGACGACCGTGTTGTGGAGCGCAAGAAGGCCGGTTTGAAGAAGGCACGCAAGGCCCCGCAATACTCCAAGCGCTAAATCGCGCTTCGCTCGCGCGGTGCTCACGTGGCGCTCACGCGGCGCTCACCAAATAGTGGCGCATGTCATAAGACGCATTACCGCCCCATCATGGATAATGGTGGGGCGGTCGTCTTTTTCGGGCGCGTTTAGGATAGACTAAAACCAAATTGAGTTAGGCTTGTAGAAGAAGGAAACATGGCACGGCTTTTCGGTACTGACGGCGTTCGGGGGCTCGCAAACAAGGATGTCACGGCCGATTTGGCCTTGCGGTTGGGGGGCGCGGCAGCTCGCGAGTTGGCAACCGAGGTTAAGGGGCGGCGGCCTCGGGCCGTGGTTGGGCGTGACCCCCGTGCATCTGGGGAGTTCCTGGGTTCGGCGGTGGCTGCGGGCTTGGCCAGTTCCGGGGTGGACGTGATTGACCTGGAGGTTTTACCCACCCCCGGTTTGGCTTTCTTGGTTTCGGAATTGGACGCCGATTTGGGTGTTATGATTTCGGCCTCGCATAATCCGATGCCGGATAATGGAATTAAGTTTTTCCAGGCGGGCGGATACAAACTAGATGACGCTATCGAAGATAGGGTTGAGGCGCGCCTGGATGAAGAATGGGAGCGGCCCACAGGTATTGATGTTGGGCGAATCCGTACCGACCCTGGCGCGGCCATTGAGCGGTATATTGCGCATTTGATTTCGGCGATAGGCACCACTTTGGAGAATAAGCCGTTGCAGGGTTTGCGAATTGCAGTTGACGCTGCAAATGGGGCGGCTTCGGTTACGGGCCCAGCCGCTTTGCGCCGTGCGGGTGCTGATGTGGTGGTGATGAACGCTTCGCCTGATGGTCGCAATATTAACAAAAAGGCCGGATCCACCCACCCCGAGCAGTTGCAGGCGGTAGTAAAAGCTGCAGACTGCGATTTCGGGGTGGCTTTCGATGGTGACGCCGACCGTTGTTTGGCAGTGGATCATAACGGCGAAATTGTGGACGGCGATCAGATTCTGGGTATTTTGGCGAAATCCATGAAAAATGGGGACAGCCTGCCAAATGATACGTTAGTTGTCACTATTATGAGCAACCTGGGTTTGCTAAATGCGATGGCCGCTGCCGATATCAACACGGTGCAAACTGGGGTAGGTGACCGCTATGTTTTGGAAGAAATGCGGGCGCACGGGCACGGATTGGGTGGGGAGCAATCCGGTCACATCATTTTCTCCGAATTTGCCACCACCGGGGATGGGGTTTTAACTGCGTTGAAACTTGCCAATGAGGTGCGCAGTTCGGGCAAGAAACTTTCCGAATTGGCGGCCGACATTCCGCGCCTGCCGCAAACACTGGTTAATGTTTCTGGGGTGGACAGAAATGCGGTGGCAACCAATGAAATTGTGCAAAAGGCAATCTCGGGCGCCGAGGCGTTGTTGGGCGCAACCGGGCGGGTGCTGCTGCGGGCCTCGGGCACGGAGCCGCTGATCCGCGTGATGGTTGAGGCTGCGACGCAGGAGCAAGCGGACGGGGTGGCCGCCTCGTTGGCTCAAGTGGTGCGCGAAAACTTGAGTTTATAGCCGAATAACCGAACTGTTCGCCGTGCAAATGTCAATTCCCGCCCACACAGCGCCTCAGGCGGTATACGCTGCCGCCTCTGCCTTTGATTCGGTGTGGAATTTTGCGAACTTCTTGGAACAATGGGTTGGCACTATTGCCGAATCCAGTTGGGCTTACTTGGCTATGCTGTTGTTCGCGGCTTTGGATCAGTTTGTACCGCCCATTCCTTCGGATTCGGTGCTGATTTCCTTAACGGTCGCTTCACGAACTGGCGGTAAGCCGCTACTATTTTTGCTAATACCTTTGGCGGTAATAGGGGCGGTATTAGGTAACATTTTGTGTTATTACATTGGTAGCAAGATTGGCACTAACCGTTTTAAGTCATTTCGGCAAGGGCGCGGGTTACGGGCTATTACCGCTGCGCGGGTTGCTATTGAGAAGCGGGGCGCGATATACATTATCGCTTCGCGTTTTATCCCGATTGCACGGGTTGCGGTTGTTATGACAGTGGGGGCGGTGCATTATCCGTTCAAACAATTCATGTTAGCCACGGTGACCTCCGCGCTATTGTGGGCCACAAATGCGGTGGTAATTGGGACTATTGCCGGGAGTATTTTTGACGAGCGCCCGTTGCTGGCAATGGCGGTGGGAATGGTGACCGGGATTTTGGTGGGCGTGCTAATTGACCGCGTGGTGAGCCGCCTAATTCGGTAATTATTTTTTTGGTAGTGCTAACTTTACTTTGAGTGTTGAGGCGTGCGGTGCAACCGCACAGGTCACTGGGGTTCTAGTTTTAGTAGGCCTGTAACAAGTTGGGTATTTCCGCCAGGGAACTAACCTGCCTCATCCGCGAACCTAACTCGGGTTGCAGCGCCCCAGACGGCTCATCATGGGTGCGTAAGAAATGCGAGTAGCCCCTAAAATCGGGCC
>JAITCS010000173.1 GCA_031282935.1 Cellulomonadaceae bacterium | reverse complement strand
AACTGCTCCAGCGGAATCCGCAACTCCCCAAGCGGCGTGTACCCCCGCCAAATCGTCACCGAGCCGCCGAAATCCTCAATTTCCTCAAACCACCCCTGATTACCCGTCAAGGCGGGCGTGCCTACCGGCGCGAGCACCGACCAACTTTGCCCTGAGGCGTCATTTATTTCTATTATGAGGGATTGGTCGGCATTTTGAATGTTGTACCCAGTAGTGGAATCTACGGCAATGAATAAAGATAACGCTTTATAGCCTTGCCAATCTGTTACTGTTAGTGGAATTGTGACACTAGGAGTTTCGGTTTCCGGTAAGGGTGCCTGGGAATCAAAAAGCGAATGTCCCCAAGTGATTTGATACAAATCAACGGCTTGGCTGGGTCTGGCTAATGCCCCCGGATGGTTAAAGAATCCGGTGGTAACCATTGCAGCGGGGAATGTTTGCCGATACCAGTTCACAGTTGCAGACCCGGTGGCCGTGACGCCTTGCTGCTCCAGGCTTTGCTGCTCCATGCCTTGCTGCGCAATCGGGATAACCCGAATCGCGCCAGGGAAAGCGGTCGAGGCCACCACGGGCAGCCCGAACATGCTGGTGGGCTGGGCTTGCGCTGGGTCAAAGTTAGAAATTGTTGCCTGCGGGTCGCTTAGTTGCAGGTAAAAAGCGGTCAGATAGCGCTTTAGGAAATCCTCTTGCTGCTCTCGAGTGAGCCAGGTAGTTTGATCGTCGAGATTCGCTGGTCCTTTGCCGGAAAACCTATCATCGGGCGTAAAAGCACGGTTAAAGAAGTTATGATTCGCCCCGCGCAAAAACACCAGATTGGTAAAGCTATTACGTTGTGCCGCTAGTTCCAAATTGTCGTCAAAAATCATTTGGGCGAGATTGTCAACATCACCGTCTAGTTCCGGCAGGATAATTCCGGTGGGGATATCGGGCCGAGGTTCGTCGAATATGGCCACTGTAGCCGCAATATGTACGATGGACTTTATCCGGCTAAACCCCGCTTGCCTATCATAACGATAGGCCATATCTGCCACTTCACCGCCGCGCGAGTGCCCGACTAAAGAAATGTTTTTGAGGTCAATTTTCCCAGTCAGATCCAATTCCTCAGGTTCGCCACCCGATTCTTGGGTAACCACCAAAGGGGTTGCCCCAGAATTGGCGGCCGCCAAGCTCTCTAAATGTTTGGTGAGTATTTGATACGCCCAAGCGTCCTGAGCGGATTCCCCAAACTCGAATGAATAATTAACGTTAATGTTAACGCTGATTGCCACATACCCTTGCGCGGCCATTTGTTGCACCGCATAATCAAAGCCCTGATAAACCGGGTCAGCAATCGATTGGACTGGCATTTGTCCATGCAAGAATATGATGAGCGGGTGCGGGCCGGGCGTGGTCGGTACGGCGATAATGCCAGCAAGCGGGGCGGGCACTGGCCTGCCAATAGTGTTAACTATGTCAGCGTCCCCTAAGGAATAGTTATATACGGTGATATTTGAGGCGTCCGCTAACGGAACCGATAATTTGGTTAGCGGTAATACATAATCGACATTCTCAGCGCCCGGCTCTGGCCGTTCCGTGGTTTTATCCGGTGCTGTCGGCGAGGCCGATGCCGTACCATTTGGCGAGCTTTCCGCACCGCCGTCCAGCAAAGCGCACCCCGAAAGGACAAGTGCCAGAAGCACTCCCGCAAAAGCGCGGGTCGAAAACCGCTCCACTAGCTCGCGCCGTCTTGTCCCACCACTGCTTTCGCTGTCTTGGCGAGAATGGCGAAATCCTCAAACATCGTCCAATTCTCTACGTAATAAAGGTCAAGCCTCACGCTTTCCTCAACAGATAAATTGTTTCGCCCTGAAACCTGCCACAACCCGGTCATGCCCGGCTTCACCAAAAGGCGACGCCCAGTGGCAGCATCATACTGTTCTACCTCAGCCAAAATCTGGGGCCGAGGGCCAACCAAAGACATTTGCCCGGACAAAACATTGAAGATTTGCGGCAATTCATCTATCGAATAACGCCTAATAATATTCCCGATAGGGGTAATGCGCGGGTCATTCTTAGGCTTGTAAAATAGCCCAACCTCGCCGCCTAAAACCTCTTCCAAACGCTTTTCAGCGCCCACACACATAGAACGGAACTTGAAAACCTCGAAAGGCTGCCCATCGGCGCCAATCCGCGTCTGCCTAAAGAACACCGGGCCGGGCGAGGTAATCTTGATTAGTAAAGCGGTGACTAAAAGCGGAATAGCCAGCACCACCAAAAGCAAAGACCCAACAATCAGGTCAAAGCAACGCTTGGCTTTCTGCTGATTGGAGGTGTATCCGGGCGGCTCCACCTGCAACAACGGCATGCCAGGAATAACGCGGGTTTGCAGGCGCGGCCCGGCCACGTCCGTCAAACCAGGCGCCAGAATGAGGTCCGCACCCGTCGGTTCCAAATCCCAAGCAAGTTGCTTCAACGCTTTCGGCGTCAATTCGTCCGAACCAACAACCACAACCGCGTCAATACTTTCAGCAATAACATATTGTGGCACCTGATCCAGGGAATCCAACACATATTGGTGCGTTAAGTTCTCGCCAAATAAATCAGCCCCCGAATTGGTAAAACAAACGGCATCAACTTCAAAACCTGCGGAACTTGCATTGGTTAATTGGGAAACCACTTGGTTTGCGGCCGCCGAAGCGCCCACCACCACAGTGCGGGCCATCGCCCCGCCAATGGCGCGCTCTCGACGCAACATTCCCCGCAAAAACCAGCGGCCCCAAGTCAGAGCCACCAGCCCGAAGGGTAAGGCCACCGCCACAAACGAGCGCCCAACCGGCCAATTTGAAACATACGCAAATATCGCTAATAACGCAAACACCGCAAAAGTAGAATAAGCAATCTTGGAATACTCGGTAGAACCGCTACCCATTACTCGAATATCCCACGCCCCACTAGCGGCCAGCGCGCCTATCCAAATAATAAGTAAAGAAATAGAAGTGAGCGCATAAGAATTAGCAACTAACCGCCAATCCATATTTTCTGTCACATCTGCTATTCCTATTCGGGCAAAAAAAGCAACCATAATCGCCAAATAGACCATGCAAACGTCCATCAAAGCCACGCGATTACGCACCCGCCGCGCCCACGGACGATGATTCAACCGCTGCGCCGGGAAAGCAGCCGGCAGCACGCCGGTAGTTGTGGGCGGCTGCGGCGCCTGGATGCCGAGTTCAATGAGCGCTGTCGAGTTGTTAATCGTGTCAGGCTTGTTAATCGTACCCGGCTTGTTTGCCGTCGTCAGCAACACCATTCTCAACACCGCCTATATTTCTACCGTTACAGTTCCAAGGCAGGCTATCAGCGTCGCGCCCGTCCGGCGCCCAAATTGTGACCCCGTGGCTCAAGTTGGCGCCGATGCCTGCGCTTGGGCATCGCTATAGATTGACTTTCGCCCCCTTTCGCCCCCTTACTCCCCTTTGTGGCCACCTGCGGCGTAGTCTTGAGCAATGGCAGCGAAACGCGTTCTAGTCACCGGGGCTTCGTCTGGAATCGGGGCGGCCACCGCGCGACTCCTGGCCGAGCAGGGTTGGCAGGTTGTGGCGGCGGCTCGGCGGCTGGATCGGCTGGAAGCGTTGGCTGCGGAATTTGCGGGGTATGCCTCCAGTTCGACGGCTGGGCGCTCATCTACCGACCTGAACCAACCCCCCGGTGAGCCACTCGGTGAAGCACTTGTTGGGCGCCTATCGGAATCAACAGCAACCGAGGCGCTGCAATCAGACGGCGCCGCGAACGCAGAGGGTTCAACCGGCGGCTTGACGGGCGATTTTACGGGGCGTTTGGCGGACGGATCTGCCGGAAGCATCGAGCCGTTCGAGTTGGACATTACCTCCGATGACAGCGTGGCCAGCCTGGTGGACTACCTAAAACACAGCGGCGGGCTGGACGCCGTGGTAAATAATGCGGGCGGCGCCTTCGGCCTCGACCCCGTGGCCGCTGGGGCGGTCGCAGACTGGCAGCACATGTACGACATTAACGTTTTGGGTACATTACGCGTTGCGCAGAGTGTCTTGCCGTTATTGCGCGCCTCGGTTGCTAATGTGGAGGCAGCGGGCCTTGGCACCCGTCCAGCGGCGTGCGCCGATGTCGTAGTGGTAACCTCGACAGCCGCCCTGGCGCCTTATGTCGGCGGTGCTGGCTATGTCGCCGCGAAGCACGCCGAGCGGGTACTCGCCACCACCTTGCGCTGGGAACTTGCCGGCGAACCGATCCGTGTCATCCAAATAGAGCCAGGTGCCGTCGCTACCGAGGAGTTCTCCCTAAACCGCTTTGATGGCGACGCCGCCCGCGCGGCGGCCACTTACCAAGGGTTCGAGCCGCTCGGTGCCGCAGACATCGCCGAGGCCATCGCCTGGACGCTCTCGCGCCCGCCGCACGTCAACATTGACCACCTTGTGGTGCGCCCCGTGGCCCAAGTCAGCAACTGGCAAACCGCCCGCGCCTAGCCTGCACCTCCCTGCCCCCTGTAAATCCGCTTCCCAGCTGCGCCGGCGGTTGAGACGCTCCTATGTTTGTCAAGTTGTGTGTGTGGTGTGGTGTGGGTTGTGGGGTTTTTGCCTTGTGGTGGTTTTGGTTGCTGCTGCTGCTGATTCTAGGCTGGGAGTGTTGAAG
>JAITCS010000095.1 GCA_031282935.1 Cellulomonadaceae bacterium | reverse complement strand
AATTTCCCGGGTCGTATCCGAACTCCTATCATCAACCACAACCAACTCGAATTCGCCAGGCTGCCAACCCTGATCCTCCAAAATGGACCGCAAACAATCGTCTATCCAACGATCCACATTCTTTGTGATGGTGATAACCGAAAGCACGGGCGGCGCTGGTGTTGAAGGCAGCACGGCTGCGGCAACAATAGCCATAAACTAGACTCCTACCGCGATTTCGTTAGGTTCCTGCAAAATCGAATCGGCAGCGGATCCGCCCAACGGCGCAACGGAGCCGCCCACCGACACAGCGGAACTGCCCACCGAATCAGCGGAGCCGTTCGCCTGCGCAGCCAGTTGGGCAAACAATTTCGCGTACGCCCGCGACATCGCGAACGGAGTTTGCTGCCGAGCGAACCGCCAAGCTGCCCTGTCAAAACCGCTATCTCCACCTAAAGTGCTGGCAATCCCGGCTGCCAGGGCGGCGCTCTCATCCTCGCCAGGCCCGGCTGGCTCGAAAGTGGCCACCCACTCTTCACCCGCAAAGACCCGGGCCAAAGTGGAACCCGCCGGAATCAGCACCCGCCGTCCAAAGGTGGCCGCCATTAAGAGCGGGTACGGATCCATATCCCGATATTCGGGAAATACCACTAAATCACAAGCGCGATACCAAGCCGCCATGCGATGCCGAGGTAATTGACCGAACCGAACAATAGCAGTAGGGATGGCGGTGACTAATTCTTCGGCGGCCCCAAGAGTTTCTGAAGGGGCATCGGCGATTTCAGCCTCTTCATCCACCTCGCCTTGAGTGAAATCGCAACGCACTAAACCTTGATAGTTGGGGTGTGATTCCTCAAGAAGTTTTAGGGCATTGACAAAGGTGGTGATTTCGCTGAGCGTGCCATAATTATTAATCAGTCCGATAACCCGGTTTTCCGCTGGAATCGCAACAACTTCCCGCACGGCTGCATCAGTTTCATCATCCGTATAAAGCCCTAAATAGGAAGCGCTTGGAATTAGGAACAGTTTTTCGGGGTCAATGTTGTAAAGGCCGCCGATAGCGCGAAGAGTTTCCGAGTGCGGCACCACAATTACGTCAGCGAAATCAGCCAACACTTGGTGAATCGCTAAATCCTGTTCTGGGAACTCTGAATCTGGCGTTAACACGTGGTGCAAAGTCCACACTATTTTTATGCCCGCCTCTTTAGCGTGCGTGAGCGCCACGGAAATAGCTCCGAAAACACCGGGCTCTTCAGCCATCGCATAACCAAAGGGCCGCAACCCGATAATGTGCAAAATATCGCCACTGGACAAGACACCCATATGAACCAAGAGATGATCTACTGATTGCGCATCTTTGACCAGTTCCCAGCCCGCAGTCTGGGCGGCGAAATACAACGAGCGCAGTTCTTTGATCTTGCGGCCCCGAAACGGGAAAGGCAGGATCTTCACGTTGCTCATGCTACTGTATGCGCCCGCAAATCTTGCCCAACGTGGCCGCGAATTGCCGGTTCGTTGCGTATGCTTGCGCAATCGGCGATAATACAGGTATGTCTAGTGAGGATGGCGCCACCTGCCCTACCAAGCAGCTCTCTGAGGCCGGAGTGTCAATTTGGTTGGATGATTTGTCCCGAAACCGGCTGACCAGCGGCAATTTGGCCGCCCTGATCAAGGACAAAGACGTGGTGGGGGTGACCACCAACCAGACCATTTTCGCAGCAGCGCTGGCCGGATCCGACGCCTACCAAGGCGAGTTGGCTGAATTGGCCAAGATGGGGGTGGACGCCGAGGCGGCGGTCGAGAAATTGACCACCGAGGATGTGCGGGCAGCCGCGAAGGTGTTGCGCGGCGTGTATGACGCGACCGATGGGGGAGACGGTTTCGTTTCCATCGAGGTTGACCCCAGGCTATCGCGGGACACCAAAGGCACTATTGCGATGGCGCATCGGCTTTACGAAACCATTGCGGAACCGAACGTGATGATCAAGATTCCGGCTACTCTTGAGGGTTTGCCAGCCATTACCTCCGTTTTAGGGGCCGGTATTTCGGTTAATGTGACTTTGATATTTTCCATTGCACGATATAAGCAAGTGATGGACGCTTTCATCGCCGGGATTTCTTTAGCGCACGACAACGGGCACGACATTTCTAAGATCGCCTCAGTGGCGTCATTCTTCATTTCTCGCGTAGATGCCGCCATTGACCCAATGCTGGTTGAGCACCCGGAATTGCAAGGCAAAGCGGCCGTGGCTAACGCGGTGCTGGCCTACGAAGCCTACCGAAATGTGTTCGAGAACCCAGCGAACGCTCGCTGGGCAGAACTGAAAGCCTTAGGCGCTCGCGCGCAACGCCCCCTGTGGGCCTCCACTGGAGTCAAAAACCCCGCCTACCCCGACACACTATACGTCACCGACCTAGTAGCGCCGGGGGTAGTCAACACGATGCCGGAGGCAACCTTGAACGCGGTTGCCGACCACGGGGTTGTCACGGGCGACACTGTGACTAGTGAGGCTGGGGCTGCCGCCGCGACCATGCGCGATCTGGCGGCTGCCGGGGTGGATTTCAACAAGGTGACGGCTGATTTGGAGGCAGAGGGGCTGTCGAAGTTTGAGGTGAGTTGGGCGGAACTGCTCGATACGGTCAAAAAGGGTTTGGCCTCCGCGTAGCCAGACGATTTCCGCTTAGCAAGGCGGTTTCGCTGAGCCAGGCTTAGCCAACTATCTTTATGGCGGCCGTATCAGGAACCGGCTCATCGGGATGAGCTTTCCGATATTTCGCCAAGTTCCGAGAGTATTGTTGATACTGTTTGGTGTAGTTTTCGTAGGCTTCACAAACCTCCGCAGTGGGTCCATCCATAATCAGTTGCCCTTGGTGAACCCAAAGTGTCCGGTTAGTCATTGTTCGGATGTTGTCAATATCGTGACTGACTAAAAATATGGTACCCGCGTTCTTCCGCAATTCCGCAATACGTTCTTTGGAGCGCGCTTTGAAAGCGGCGTCCCCGGTGGCTAGAGCCTCATCTATCATCAAGATGTCAGGGCTGGCAATCGTGGAAATCGCAAACCGCAACCGCGCCGCCATGCCCGAAGAATAAGAGTTCATGGGTAGATAAACAAACTCGCCGATATCAGCGAAATCCACTATGGCGTCGAATTTCTGGTCAATTTGCTTGGTGGTCATGCCTAAGGCCAAACCGCCCAGATAAATGTTGCGCTCTCCAGTCAAACTTGGCATCAGCGCAGCGTTGACGCCGAGCAGCGCCGGGTTCCCGGCCGCCCAAACCGACCCGGAGACCGGCGGGATCAAACCCGCAACCGCGCGCAGCAAGGTGGATTTCCCAGAACCGTTGACCCCAACCAGCCCAATGGATTCGCCGTGATTGGCCACGAACGATACCCCGCGCACGGCGTGTACCTCCGTGACCTTGCTGGCGGTGCCCCGAGCTTTTGCAATGACTTTTTGCACCACGGAAGGGTTAGAATTGGCGGCCGTTTTAGCGCCCTGCTTTTTTGCGCCAAATACCCGATAAATGATGTGTACATCATCAACAACCAAAACCGGCTCCCCAAAATGGGTGGGCAAATTGGTGGAATCCGCGAAGGTGGAGGCGAGTTCAACCATCGCGGCCGTACCGTTC
The DNA here is from genome assembly GCA_031282935.1 of Cellulomonadaceae bacterium. GTDB lineage: Bacteria > Actinomycetota > Actinomycetes > Actinomycetales > Cellulomonadaceae > Xylanimonas. The sequence goes on along the minus strand of JAITCS010000095.1, from coordinate 854 downwards.
TTCACCGCTCCAGAAGAACACGAACCCCAATGTAAAGAACAGCAACGCCCAAAAAGCTGCCGCAATCCAGGTGGACGCTCTCATCGGTAATAGGGGATCATGCATTAAAACCTGCCGCGCCAAATTGATGTACACCGCGAAAGGCTGATAGGTGAGCACAACTCTCCAAAAATGCGAACCGTGCACATATCTGGTGATCGGGAAAACCACCCCGGAACCGAACATCCCGAATCGCATAATAAAGTTGATAACGTTGGCAACGTCGGGCGTAATAGCCACAATCCGCGAGGTGATAAACGCCGTGCCCGCGCTAAAAAAGAACATCAAAACGAACACGAAAGGCAACAGCAGCCACCGCCAAGTGGGTGTGATCACCGCGTAATAGGGGATGGCGCCGCTGGCTAGCACGATAAACAACATCACTAAGGCGGACCACAAGAAACTGCGGAACAGCGAATATACGGTAGAAATGGGCAACACCGCGCGGGGGAAATGCAGCGCCCTAATAATCCCCAGTTTCCCAGAAACCGATTTGCCGCCCGTGGAAACCGCGCTCTTCATGAATTGCCACATGAACTGGCCGATCACGATGAACGCGATGCTGTTTCCGATGTCGCCCCCCGCGCGCAGAATCAGCCCGAAGAAAATGATGTAGAATATCGCGTTCAGGGTGGGGTTGAGCACGGCCCAGATTTGGCCCAAATAATTGCCTTCGTTGCGGGATTCGGCTGAACCGTCGCCTAAAGCGGCAATGAACTCGCGGTGCCCGGCGACATCGTGTACATATTGGCGGAGCTTTGGCCGGGAACCCATCCGGTGCAGGCCGTATTGGCGGGCCACGCGCTCTAGGTTCG
>JAITCS010000067.1 GCA_031282935.1 Cellulomonadaceae bacterium | reverse complement strand
ACACCACCAGGGCCGCTTGGCGCGCCAGTGGCCAGACCACTAATTCCGCCTCGGAAAGCCTTGAGGCTGGCCCTGATATGGTCGAACGCCGCCAACCTGTCGCCGCGCTGCCCTCCCATCTCGATCCGTTCCCCGCTGCCCCGGCTACTGAGGTGCACCCCGTCCACCGCCACCCCAGGCTTGCCGACCCGCTGCCCACGCACCCGAACCCGATCGAGCACCGCCCCGCCCATCCGCGCGCCTCCTGGGGGAAGCGAAACGCGAAAGCTAACGTTGCTGTTCCCGTTTATCAGGGGGGTGACACGGCGCAGTATTACGCGCCACCATCCGGCGGCGTTGCTCAGCCCGTTGGCGGCATTGCTTCGCCCACCAGCGGCATCGTCCAGCCCACCTACGGCCACGCCCAGCCCGTGCCCTACCAGCAGCAGGAACCCGTTTATGCGTCAGCGCATGACGGCCCCGAGCGGCGCAGCAATCATGTGCTCGCCATTGCGGCCTCGGCGCTGATCGCAGCCATGCTCGCCTCCGGCCTCACTGCTGCGGCGCTGCACGTTCTCAACCCGCCCAATGATTCCGGGGTTTCCATCGGTCACATTGAGCCGCCTTATACTCCCGCGCCGGTGTACCCGGATGTTTCAGAGCCTGGTGCGCAGGCGCCGGGCGGTTTCGCAGCGCCCGATTGGGAGCGAGTGGCAACCGAGGTGGCTGATTCCGTGATAGCTATTTCGGCAGTGACCTCGGCAGGGGCTTCGATGGGGTCTGGTTTCATTCTGGACGCCACGGGCAACATAATCACTAACGCCCATGTGGTGGGTGGCGCAACGGATAACCAAGTGCAGGTCACTTTGGCGGACGGGCGCATGTTCATTGGGGATATCATTGGGCTGGATGAGGTCACTGACTTGGCGGTTGTGAAGCTGGTGAACCCGCCCAACGATTTGCACCCAGTGGTGTTGGGGGATTCCTCCACTGTGCGGGTAGGGGCGCCAGTGTTGGCGGCTGGCAACCCCTTGGGGTTAGCGAACACCGTGACTCAGGGTATCGTTTCCGCGCTCAACCGGCCGGTTTCTCCAAGTGGCGGGGCGGGCACGGCGCAGGCCACCACAAACGCGATTCAGATAGATAACGCAATTAACCCTGGCAATTCTGGCGGGCCGTTGTTCAACGCCAACGGGCAAGTGGTTGGGGTCACCTCGTCCATTGCCTCGCTGACTGTCGGGTTTGGCAGCCAGGGCGGTTCCATCGGGCTTGGGTTTGCCATTCCGGTGAACCTTGCGCGGCAAGTCACGGCGCAAATGATCGAGACTGGCGAGGTGCGCCACGCTCGGATTGGGGTGCGCATGGAGGCGAATGCGCCCACGGTCACCATTAACGGGGTGACGCGGCGGGGCGCTCAAGTGCAGATGGTGGTGCCCGATTCGCCCGCTGAGGCGGCCGACATTCAGGTGGGCGATGTTATTGTGGCCTTCAATGGTATGCCCACTACCAGCCCGAATGCGCTGACGGGGTTGGTGCGCGAAATGCGGGTAGGGGACGAGGTCTCGATCCTGTTGGTTCGCGGGAACGAGGCCATCGAAAAGCAGCTCACCCTAGACACCCTGGTCGGTTAACGTCAGCCTTTGATGAGGCGCAGCGCGGGCTGGCGCGGGGTTTTGGCACCGGCTGCCCCGCTACCATCGGTCGCCTCGCTAGCCTCACCCGCGTCGCTAACCTCGTCTGCCTCGCTGGCATCGTCGGTTTGGTCGAGCGGGTCACCGAAAGCGCCCAAAGCCCAACGCATCGGAGCTAGTTTCGCCTCAGACTCCAGCAACTCCTGCCCAGGCTGCGCTCCGGGCGCAATCCCGCATCCCGCAAAGAGCCGAGCCTGCGACCCCACCAAGTGCGCGCCCCGCAACGCAATGCCCCACTCGCCGTCGCCGTTAGCGCTAATCCACCCAACCGGCCCCGCGTATCGTCCGCGATCAAATAACTCCAAATCCCGAATGATATCCAGCGCCGCCGCAGTAGGCGTGCCACAAACGGCCGCCGGGGGGTGCAGTATCCCAGCCAAATAAAGGGAAGTAATAGCGTTTTGCGGGTCAGCGTATTCCCCGGTAATCCAAGACGCTAAATGCAAAACGTTCGGCAATTCCAATATCTCTGGCTCGGAAACTTTCACATTGTGACAAAGTGGCGCAATCGCATTTGCAACGTTATCTATCGCAATAGCGTGCTTTTCTTGGTCGCCTTGGGAATCGAGCAGTTTCGAGGCCAAGAAGGTTATCTTTTCGTCGTCCGCATCGGCAGGGATGGGCGCAGTTCCGGCTAAAACGAGAGATGTAACCAATCCGTCGCGCACCGAAACCAGCATTTCCGGGGTAGCGCCCACAAATGAGTCAATCGCGTAATTCCAGGTGTCCGCAAAACGGTGCGCCAACTGTTTCACCGCCCAAGTGGCGCTGAACGGCGCGGGGGCGGTTAACGTGATTTCGCGCGCCAACACCACTTTCTGGGCGTCGCCTGCCGCAATGCGCGCCAGAGCTTCCTCAACCGCCGCCTTCCAAACGGTGCGCTCCACCTGCCAGTCGTCACCTTCGGGCGCACTTTCCACCACGTCAAAGGGTGCCCGCACGGGTTCTTCGGGCGCGGCCAGAATCGTTTCGGCGCTCACATCGGCGTCAACTGTGGTCAGCCAAGACACCGAGCCGCGTCGGCCCACCAAAACTCGCGGCACCACCAGTACCGCCCCCGCCTCGGATTTCGGGTCAAAGCAGAACGAGCCGAAACCCACCAAACCCGAACCGAAAACGCCCACCTCGTCGATAATCGTGGCCGCTGCCACCAACTCTTGCCAAGCTTTCTTGGCGGCCGGGAATTGGTGCAAGGCCGGGAGTTGCACCGCGAAAGCCTGCCCCCACCCCACCATGCCGTCGTCGCCGTGCAGCCACGCCACGATGTCGGCGTCGGGCAGCAAATCGGCCAGCGCCGTGTCCGGCGGCAGGGCGAGCGGCACGCACTTGACCAACATAGGGCAAGCATAGGCGCCTTTGCCGCGGTTGGGGAATAGGCTGGGCTGGTGGGTATTTTTGACGGCGGCGAAAAGGACCCGGCCCGGATTGCGGCCATGTTCACCGCGCTGGCGCCGCGCTACGATTTGGTCAACGATTTGGTGTCTTTTGGCCAGAATCGCGCCTGGCGGGTGGCCACCACTGCGGCCGTTGACCCGCAGCCGGGGGAGCGGATTCTCGATTTGGCGGGGGGCACGGGCGCTTCGGCGGCCCCGCTGGCGGCGCGCGGGGCGCAGGTGACGGTGTGCGACATCTCCCCTGGCATGATTGAGGTGGGTCGGCGGCGGCACCCGGCGTTGGATTTCGTGGCGGCGGACGGCGCGAACCTGCCCTTTGCGGATGGTCATTTTGACAAAGCCACTGTGACCTTTGGCGTTCGGAACATGCCAGACGCGCCCAAAGTACTGCGGGAACTGGCGCGCGTGGTCAAACCGGGGGGTCGGCTGGTGATTTGCGAGTTCTCCCACCCGGTTGCGCGCCCGCTGGCTGGGTTATATCGCTGGTATCTGACCAACATTTTGCCCAAAATCGCCGCGATTGCCACCGGCGAACCGCAAGCCTACCGTTACTTCGCAAACTCCATCCTGGGCTGGCCCTCGCAAGTGGACTTCGCAAACCAAATTGCCAACAACGGGTGGCGCCGCGTCGGCTTCCGCAATTTGTCGGGTGGCATCGCATGTTTGCACCGCGCGACGCGGTAGGTTAGCACCGTGGGGGTTTTGCTCGACGCCAAGCACGAGGCGCGTTATGCCGCGCTCATTGCCGCCGTCGAATCCGAGCTCCAAACCGCCACTCAATACGCTGACCCTGCCGTGCAGGTTATGGTTCGCCACCTGCTCACCGCCGGAGGCAAGCGGTTGCGCCCGCTGCTGGTTTTGCTGGCGGCTGGTTTTGGCGACCCGAACCGGCCCGAGGTCATTTCGGCAGCCGTGGCCGTGGAACTCACCCACCTGGCGACTTTGTACCACGACGACGTCATGGACGCGGCGCCGATCCGGCGGGGCGAGCCGAGTGCGCACGCGCTGTGGGGCAACCATGCGGCCATTTTGACCGGGGATTTGCTGTTCGCGCGCGCCTCAAAGATCGTGGCCGGTTTGGGGCCGCAGGCCGTCAAGATTCAGGCCGAAACCTTTGAGCGGCTGTGTTTAGGGGAGTTGCACGAGGCCCTGGGGCCTGGGGTTGGGGCAGACCCGGTGGAGTTCTACTTGCAGATTTTGCGCGACAAGACCGCCTCCTTGACTGCGGCGGCGGCTCAGCTGGGGGCATTTTTGGCGGGGGCGCCGTCGGCAGCGGTTTCGGCACTGACCGCATACGGGGAGCTGCTGGGCGTGGCTTTCCAGTTGGCCGACGACGTGCTGGACCTGACTGGCGGGGCGGCGGTCACGGGCAAGGAACCCGGGATAGATTTGCGCGACGGGGTTGCCACGATGCCTGTGTTGCTGCTGCGGCAGCGGGTTTCCGGTGGCGCTGGTACCGATGTTGAGCGGCGTGTGGTGGCCGCTTTGGACGGGCATTTGTCTGACGAAGCCACTTTGGCG
>JAITCS010000186.1 GCA_031282935.1 Cellulomonadaceae bacterium | reverse complement strand
TTGGGTGACAATTTCTAGCAACGTGACTAATTCATCTTTTTGCGCCCAAGCGGCGGGCACATATTCCAACCCGGTGGCCAAACCAAGGGCGCCCTCGGCAAGGCTTTGGCCCAAGATTTCGGCCATTTCAGCGATTTCTTGGGGGGCGGCGTTCCGTTGGGAGGCTTGCATTACCAGATATCGTAAAGAACCGTGCGGCACAAAAGCGGCAACGTTTAGCGCAGTGGTCTTATCATAAGAGGCAAGCCAACTTGCCATCGAGCCCGGCTGCACAAACGGGGTGGTACCATCAATCCCCGCGAAATAATTACCCGACCAATCGAAACTGTCTTTATTGCTGGGCGCATAACCAATACCATCTTGCCCCACAACAATGGTGGTGACACCCTGCCGCAATAACGCCAACTGAATTGCCGGATCAAATACTGCGGCAGCGCCATGACAATGGGCGTCCACGAAACCGGGTAAGCAGATGTTATTGGAATCAGAACCCTGGGCAGGCTCAATGGCCGCAATTCGGGAGCCTTTCAAGAAGATATCGAACGGCCCGGCTAATCCATCGCCTGCTGGAATCAGCACGCCCCTAATACACTCATCGGCATCTAGCATATGCCCCCACCCCTGAAATGTCGCTGCTTTTCGGTCACTTGACGCTGGCCTAGAATGTTGTAGGTTCAATACATACATTACAACATTTTCAAGATAGTATGGCTAACGTGTCCGATTCTGGGAATGTAAAATTGGGCCTATTGCCTGCCGCTGAGTTCGCGCAAGCCGACGGTGGGTTTGCGGTGTTTAATGATGGCGCCACCATTGCCTATCCGGTCGAGTTTGCGCCTGCGGTTTCGCGGTGGCGGCGCAATATGGCAGACAGTTACGGAGTTTCGTTTGCCCGCGTGGGTGGTAGTACCCCTGCGGGCGGCAGCGCCTCGGCGGGCGGTAGTACCTCGGCTATTGCTGGGGCCACGATGGGCAGCGGGGAGGCGGCAGACGTCAGATTCGAGCAGGCCGACGACATTGCGCCCGGCGGATATCGCATAAAGATTACCGAGGAACCCGCTTTGCTTCTGGTGCAGGCGCGCGATTTGGCGGGGGCGCAGCACGGTGCGCAAACTTTGCGGCAACTCGCTGGCCCGGCAGCATATCGGCAGGCGCAACTCGGGTTCGACAACGAATTGCATTTACCGGCGGCGGTTATTGAAGATTCGCCCCGGCTGGAATGGCGTGGTGTTATGCTAGATGTCGCACGCCGTTTTTGGACTAAAGCGGAACTATTGCGCTACATAGATTTGCTTGCCGGATATCACATTAATGTTCTGCAATTACATTTGACTGACGACCAAGGCTGGCGCTTTGAGGTTGATGCTTTTCCGGTACTCACTGAGGTGGGTAGTTGGCGGTCGGAAACCGTAGTGGGGGCGCGCACCTCAGGGGTGTACGATGGCAGGCCGCATGGCGGGTTTTACACGCGGGCCGACCTGCGCGAGATTGCCGCCTACGCTAAGGCGCGCGGCATTGAAGTGATTCCCGAGGTTGATTTACCCGGTCATTCCCTCGCCGCGATTACGGCATATCCGTGGCTCGCATCGGATAAAGAGGCACCGCTTGAAGTGATGCGCACTTGGGGAATATCCGAAAATGTTATTGACCCTTCCCCGGAGGCGCTGGATTTCTACAAAATAGTAATAGATCAGTTGATTGAGGATATGGATCCGCGCTTTGTCGGAATTGGTGGGGATGAAGTGCCAACCAAGAATTGGGCTAAGCGCCCCGATATTGTTCAGCGCGCGCTCGATTTGGGTTTCAAAAAACCGGACGGCAGCGCGGACGTAAAGCGCCTGGGCGGCTGGTTCTTGGGTGAATTGGCTCGGCACATTACCGGCACTGGGCGCCGCGCCGTGGTCTGGGATGATGCCTTTAGCGCCGATTTACCTGCGGACGTAATTGTCACAGTTTGGCACATGGATGAGGACAAGATTGCTGAGCGGGCGCTGGCCGCTGGGCACGATGTGGTGTTAGCGCCTTACAAGACTTTGTATTTCGACTATCCGCAAAGTGATTTGGCGGCCGAGCCGGTGCATTTTGGCACTTTCACCACTTTGGATGATGTTTATGCTTTCGAGCCGGTGGTAAGTTCGGCGCTGGTCGAGGCGCCCGATGCGGCGATAGGGGCGGCTGAGGCGGTCGAGGTTATAGGTGCGGTTGAGGCTGGCGAAGCTGGCGTTGTTGGCGAGGCTGCAGACCAAGGCCCGACGACGAAGCCAGGAAAATTGCTCGGCGCGCAGGCCCAATTATGGGTCGAATATCTTAACGACATTGCGATGCGTGATTACAACATGTTTCCCCGCCTTTCGGCCTTTGCCGAGGTGGCTTGGACCAACGGAATCGCTACTGATCGCAGCTCTGGAACGGCCGCTCACGCCGATTTTATGCAGCGTTTGGAGCATGACGAATTGCCCCGCTTGGAGGCCGCCGGAGTAGCTTATAGGCCTTTGGACGGGCCAAAACCTTGGCAACAGTGGCCAGGGTATATGACTAAGGATAAACCTTTGTATGCCCTTATTAATATGAACGATTTTGCTGCAGAATAGCGTATTCATTTCGGAAACAAGATTTACGAAACCCGCTCCATAGGGCTGCCCTATACGCGCCACATAGCGGCTCGCGGAACCCAGGGCACAGTTCCTGGGGCTGGCGCCAATAGTGTGAGCTTGGGGCGCCAGAGTTTCGAGGTGTCCGAACTTGCCTGTTAACCTTGTCGCGGAAATGTGCTCACCGCTAAAGACTTGAAAAATAGGGGAACGATGAACAAGAATCTCATTAAGACAGTGACCGCTGGCGTTGTAGGTATCGCTATTATTGCCGGAACCGCAGGCACTTTCGCTACCTGGCAGCGCGAAGCAATTCAATCCGTGGGTTCAATCCAAACTGGTGACATTAGGGTCAACCTGAACCTGAGCGATTGGACCGCGAGCAATAGTGCAAAACCTGTGCGCTTTCTTGATGATATAACTTTCGTTCCCGGCACAACCGCAACGGCGACTTTGAGTGGCCATGTAGCTCTTGAGGGTTTGACGCTCAATGACGTGCAGGTGGATTTCGATATCTTTGCAGGCCCAGAAATAAACGTTGCGAAAGATGGTTTCATTACCTATCGC
>JAITCS010000144.1 GCA_031282935.1 Cellulomonadaceae bacterium | reverse complement strand
CAACACAGACACCCCATAAACCAACACCAGGGCGGCATAAGCCCACAACCAACCGGATATATCACGACCTGCCTTTCTCGGTCGGCAACGATTCCAGGTACTCGTCCAGCTCTCTCTGGATGAATACCGGCTTGGTGCCGATCCAGCGGGTGCTAATCTCACCTGCCCGGCGCTGTTTATCCAGCTCCTCTGGGCTGATGCCTATGTAATTCGCAGCCTGTTCACGATTCATCTGGCGCACCGACAATCGTGAGCAGTTGTTTTGCGCATTGTTGTTTAATCACGTTCCCGCTGACATTCCACTCATGCGCTAATTGCTGTGCTTGCTGCGCACGGAAGCGACTGGTCGCGCTGACGACATCTGAAATGGTTTCTTTAGGGTTTTGAGTAGCTTCGGCAACGGCCAACACTACATCCATTGTCTGCGCTCTGCTGTCAATCATACGCATGACATTACGACACAAAGTAACAAATGTCAATCTCACGATTGACACGGCGTGTTATGCTAGAGGCATGGCTGCAACACCCCGAGGGAACCGTTACAACGCTCTTGTAGGCGAAGAGCTGACTGTTGAGTTTGCTGCGAAAGGAAAATCGGCAATGTGGGTCGCAGCGAGAATAGGTATCGCCCGCCAGCAGCTTTCGTTGTATACAACGGGCATGAGGCCAATTCCAGTAGCGATTGTGGTTGATGCTTGCGAGGCGGTTGGATCGGTCCCAGAGGTAATCGCGGTTCGTGCTTACGAACGGCTTTGCGAGGAGATGGGCGATTCCCAATAACCGCGTTTAGCTTTCGATTAGGCGACCGAGTTTGTTCATTGCTTCGATGGCTTCTTCGGTCGTGACGTGAGTATATCCGGCTGTCACTGTGGAACTCGAGTGGCCAAGAATCGAGATTCTAACAAGGTCTGGCACGCCGAGGCTGTGTAGTAGGGTCGCCGTAGTATGCCTCGCGGAGTGGAGTGGCACATGCTCTAGGTTGGCGTTGCTGAGTGCTTGTTTCCAGTCGCGACCGTCTTTGGCGGGTGGGATAGGGTTGCCATTGTTGTGAAAGATGAGGCCGTGCTTGTTGGGTGGGAATCGTTCGAGATAGTGGGCGAGGATTTGCTGTAGCTGTGGAGCCATCGGCACTTCCCGCCATCCGGCTCGGCTTTTAGGCCGGGTAAGCCACAAACTATTGGTGATTTGGATAGCTTCATGGTGGGGTGGGATTTGAACATTGGCTTTTAGGCTTTGTAGCTGCCAGGCGACTGTGATGATCCCGCGTTTGAGGTCTATCATGTCGGCGGTTAACCCAAGTTTTTCGCCTTGCCGTAACCCAGCTAATAATGCGATGGATAGCCTCGCAGCGTTTGATAGGTCGCTGCTATTTGAGGTCAGCAGTTGTCTGGCTTGGGTGGCGGTCAAAGCTCCGCGTTTTGAGATCGCTCTCTTGGGTGCATCTGCGACAGCGGCGACATTTCGGGTCACGCGCCCGTCCCGTAATGCGTCGGCGAGGGCCTTGGCGAGGATCCGGTACGCGCTTAGGGCGGTGGTTGGTGATTTGCCTTGTCCGAGAATAAAGTCTTGCATTTGCCTGACATGTATTGGCGTGAGTTTATCAAGATGATAGCGCCCTATTGCTGGGACTATGTTTTGTTTGATTGTGGATTCATAAGTCTGGGCTGTTCGGGGTTTGAGGTCATCCCTAGACTTTCTTTCCATCCAGCCTTTGAGATATTCGGCGACAGTGGGGCTAGAGGTTGTGAGGTCCCCAGCAATATCGAGATCGCGTTGAAGCTCTCTAAGTCGCGCTACGGCAGCGACCTTAGTTTTGGCCGTCGTGATCTTCCGCCGTCGCCGTCCGTCTTGGTGCGGGGGTAGTTCGAGGCGGATTACCCACCGCCCATCTGACTGCCGCTGACTGATCGAGCCGGAGCCTTGATCGCGGCGTTGTTTGCGAGCAGTTTTCATAAGAAGCTTACCATCATCAGTTTTCGGTCGGTATCCCTAACAGTATCCCTATGGTGTGCTAGCATAGCGTATCATAGAGTAAAGAGCAACGCTATGACCTGCAATTATGCCCTAATAATACCAGACATGAGTAACACTTCCAAACTGATTACGCGGGTTCGATTCCCGTCGCCCGCTCCCACCTCACACGCGTGAAATAGAACACCGATACCGAACATACTGCTCCCGCGATGCTGTTAGGAATACTTAGGGCTTCTTTTTGGGTTTGGGGGCGGTTTTGGCTTTGGCGGCTTCGACGGATTTGCGCAGGGCAGTCATCAGGTCGGTCACGCCCGCGTCATCGTCGGCGGTGCCGGAACTGGCGAAAGCCTGCTTCGCGGTTACACCATCGCCGTCAGCGATTTTACGGTCAATCAATTCTCGAAGCTGATTTTGGTAATCGTCTTGATATTGGCCCGGGTTGAAATCGGCTTCAAAAGAGGTGACCAAAGTCTTTGCCATTTCGATTTCCCGGTCACTAACCTTGACGCCCTCCAAGGCCGGGAAATCGGGTTTCCGAACTTCATCTGGCCACAGCAGGGTTTGCAACACGAGCACTTCATCGCGCACGCGTAACACCGCCAAATGGGATTTGTCGCGAATAGCGAATTTGACTATAGCGGTGCGGTTGGTTTCGGTGAGAACGCGCCGTAACAGCACATAGGCTTTGGCAGATTTAGAGTCGGGTTCCAAATAGTAAGTGGAATCGAACATGATTGGGTCTATTTGGTCTGAGGGCACAAACTCAACCACTTCAATTTCGCGGCTCCGCTCAGCGGGGAGTTCGCTCAAATCATCAATATTCAGGGTGACAATTTGGTGGCCATCATAAAAACCCTTGATTATTTCAGATTGCGGCACCACCTCACCATCGAGCGAGCAGACTTTCTGATATCTTATCCGCCCACCATCGCGGGCGTGAACTTGATGCAATGCCAAATCATGATTCTCGGTGGCGGCATAAAGTTTCACTGGCACATTCACCAACCCAAAGGACACAGCGCCTTTCCAAATTGAATGCATGTTGCAGCCAGCTTTCTCTTTTACGGTTTCGACAAGCGTGGTTGTAACCCTACCGCTGCGCCACCGCCCCGTTTTGTCCTGCCGTAATCATATGCGAGCTGGCCAAGGTTATGCCATTCTTAGCGTTATGGAGCCGAGCGTAGCACTCACCAATCCCGAAAAAGTGCTTTATCCAGCCGCTGGCACCACGAAATCCGATATTTTCAACTATTACCGAGAAATCGCCCCATATTTAGTGCCACATTTGGTTAGGAGGCCAGTAACTCGTCGCGTGTGGCCAAATGGGGTAGCGGGTACCACTTTCTTTGCGAAAGACGCTGCGCGGGGGGTGCCTGATTGGATTCAGAAAGTTCCGGTTTCCCATAAAAGTGGCCCAAAAGATTATGTGGTTTTGGATTCGCAGGCGGCGTTGGAATGGGATGCGCAACAGGCGGGCTTGGAAATTCATGTGCCGCAATGGCGGTTCGCGGGCATTTCCGATGATAATGACGCGCAAGGGAAAATAGGCGAAAAGCGCGTAAAGCTGCCGCCGGAGGCCCTTAACCCGGATCGCCTGGTGATTGACCTTGATCCTGGTGAGGGCGCGACTTTAGCCGATTGTGCTCAGGTGGCGTTGCGGGCGCGGGAGGTGTTGAAAGACATTGGCTTGGAAGCTTTTCCGGTAACTAGTGGCTCGAAGGGAATTCATTTGTACGCATCCCTGGTGGGCTTCAAGGAGAATGGTAAGCCGATAACTGCCGATAAGGCGAGCGTAATCGCGAAAGAGATAGCTAAATTATTGGAGGCGGAACAGCCGGATAAAGTGATTTCGACAATGAGTAAAGCATCTCGAGCTGGTAAAGTTCTAGTTGATTGGTCTCAAAATAACGGTAAGAAAACCACTATTTCCCCGTATTCGTTGCGTGGTCAAGAAACGCCGTATGTGGCGGCGCCGAGAACTTGGGCTGAGATTGAGGCGCCTGGGTTGAAGCAGCTAACTTATAAGCAGGTTTTGGCGCGAGTGGCGAAAGATGGCGATTTGCTCGCGGGTTTGCTGCACGGGTCGCAGCCGGGTTCGCGCCATGATGCACCGTTGGGTGCGGTGGAGGGCAAGCCAAAGAAAGAGGCAAAATCTGCACCTAACCATAATCTAGCAGAATCGAAACCAAAATCCGGTGCTCCCGCGAAAGCGACGCGCCGCAGCCCCACAAAAAACCAAGCGGAATCGCAAAACCCCGGATACTCACCGATGCTGGCTTCGATGCCAAATCAGTCCGAATTGGCCATGTTGGAGCGCGCAGGTAAACAAGATGACCCGGATTGGGGGTTTGAGATCAAGTGGGACGGCTATCGCGCTATTGCGGTAATCATCAAGCAAAACGGCAAGCCTACGCTTTCTTTGTGGTCACGTAACGGGCAGAACTACACGGAAACTTATCCAGAGATTAGCAGCCTTGCCGAGCAGGTAAAAGGGCCATTTCCTGTGGTGCTAGATGGTGAGATAGTCGCTTTCGATTCTAAAGGTAGGCCCAGTTTTTCCTTGTTGCAGCAGCATGGCCAAAAGAAAGCAAACATAACGTTTCAGTGCTTTGATATTCTAAAGCAAGGTGAAAAAGGCCTAACGAAATTACCCTTTACTGAGAGGCGGGATATTTTGGATGAAGTGTTACAACCCCAACCGCCTATTTACATTTCCCCTTTGATCCCTTATCAAGATGCAATGAGTTTATCTACTGCATTTAGACTGGAAGGCGTGATGGCGAAACGCCTTAATGCCCCATATCAAGCGGGAATCAGATCCAAAGATTGGCTTAAGATTAAGCATTTGCAAACCGGCGAGTTCGTGGTTGTCGGGTACACCCCTTTGCACGCTGGCGAGCCAAATGAAACGAAAGAGGCGATTGGTTCGCTGCTGCTTGCGCGCCACGATTTGCAAAACCTGTGCTGCGTGGGGCGGGTCGGAACGGGGTTCACCACCGCTCAACGTCGAGAAATCCAAGCGAAACTAGAGAGCATTGCCATCAAAGCCCAGCCCCTGAACCTAACCGGCGTCACCCAAACCGAGGCCAAGCACATTAATTGGGTCGAGCCAGTAAGAAGTGGCCTCATCGAATATGCAGAGTGGACCACCGATCCTGTCGACCCCGCCGCCCGCCTCCGCCACCCACGCTGGCGCGGCTGGGCCTGAATCGCACCAAGCGCGCACAAAACCAATCCAACCGTGAGCAAAACCTACCCAAGCGCATCAGCAAACAACTTTTCCGCCGGATTCACGCCAGCGCGTGCGTCGCAGCCCAAATCACTAAGCGCGTTTGCCACACTACTATCCAGCGGTAAATCGTGTTCAGGCATAGGAGGCTCTGGGATGTCGCATGACGGTTGGGGTAGCAGTTGGTCAAACGTGGATACTCCGGTACGGCCAGCGCGGGCGCAACTTCATCGCCCGGCTCCGAGTATTCCTGAGTCGGTGCGTCGCCGCCATCGCCGGGCCATTTGGGGCCTTGTGGGTGGCGTTTTGGCGATATTCATGGCGGTGGCTGGGCTGCTCGCCTACGGTGCCTGGCGCGCCCAGGGGGCATTGTTGGAGGCTCAGAAACTGCTGCCGGGGTTGGAAGCGCAGTTGCGCACTGATCCTGAGGGCGCCGATGAGCAGTTAGCCACCTTGCAGGCTCATACCCGCACCGCGCGTTCGGCTACGGCTGGCCCGTTGTGGTCGGTGGCTGGGCACCTGCCTTTTTTTGGTGACGATTTGGTGGCGCTGCGCACGATTTCGGAGACCGTGGATCGTCTTGCGCTTGACGTGTTGCCGCGTATGGCGTCGGCGGTGCAGGCGGTCACCCCGGCTACGTTGGCACCTGTTGATGGGCGGATTGACTTGGCCCCCATTCAGGATGTCAAGGCTGATGTGGTGGCCGCGGATTACGCGGTCGGCTCCAGCATTGAGGCGTTGTCCCGCGTGAATCGGGCTGGGTTGATTGCACCGCTCGCGCAGGCCGCTAATTCTTTGCAGACCCAGTTGGTGCAAGCACGGGGCACTACGGCCACGGCAGTGCGTGCGGTCGAGTTGATCCCCGGTTTGTTGGGGGTTGATGGGCCGCGTAGTTGGTTGTTGTTGGCACAGAACGTGGCGGAGCCTCGGCCTGGCGGTGGGCACATCGGTACTGTGGTTGAGATTACGGCCGACAACGGGGCGATAGAGTTTGGCGAGACCATTGACGGCATGGAGGTTGGGCCTTTTGACTTACCGATTTATCAGCAGGAGTCGGAGATTTTCGGGCGGCCTTTGGGTGCTTTGCTCGCTAATGCGACTTTGACACCAGATTTCCCAAGGTCGGCGACTTTGGCAACTCAGATGTGGGGGCAGGCGCAGGGTTCCGAGATGCAGGGCGCGGTTGCGCTCGATCCGGTGGTTCTCCAGTCCATTGTTGAGGTTACTGGCCCGGTTACGTTCGATTTTGACGCCAGTGAGGTGCTGGGTGTTCCTACGCCAGTTGAGTCCATCACTTTGACGGGTTCTAATACAGCCAGTTTCTTGTTGAGCGAGGTGTATTCCCGCTTTGCGAGGCCGCGAGTGCAAGATGAGGTGTTCGCGCAGGCCGCGCGGGCAGTTTTCGAGCGCCTGATGGATGGCAATGTGGACGCCTCAAGATTGGTGGATGTGTTTATTGATGCGGCCGCCGAGGGGCGTGTCATGGTTTGGTCGGCGGTGCCACAGGAGCAGGCTCTGATCGAGGGCACGATTATCTCAGGCCAGTGGCGCGGCAGCGCTTACGCCACTGTGGGCTCCACCGAGCTTTCGCCGGTGGTTGGGGTATTCGTGAACACTTTCTACGCAACTAAGCTCGGTTATTATCTTGACAAGCAGATTGAGGTTACTGACGTTGAGACTCGCGCTGACGGTTCGCAAACTTTCACTGTAAATGTGTCTTTGACAAACACTCTTGACCCGGCCGCCGTGAGTAGCCTGCCCTCTTATGTGTTGGGCGGTAGTCCGGCAGAAGGCACCATCGGGGTGAATGTCTATTTCTCCTCGCCGACGGGCGGTGCGATTCGGTCGGTGCATGATTCGACGGGTGGCGAGATTTCGGTGGCGCAGAACCCTTACAACGACATGATTGTCGCGGCGTCGTACGCGTACATTCAGCCGGGGGAGACGGTTTCGGCCTCCTTCGAGGTCGCCTCGGGGCGGAATCAGCCCGGCCCTATTCTGGTGCGGCAGACCCCGCTCGCTCGTTCTTAGTCCCTAGTCAATAACGGACATACCGCCCATATCGCTTATGCGGGCGGTATGTCCGTTATTGGCATATCTGAAATCGTTTTTGTTTGACATTATGTGATTTGTTCTACGCCCAAATAGTGTTGAAATGTAACAAAAAGATAACGATATTTTCCAGCAGGCGTGTCGCGGTTGCGCGGGGTGTGGATTGCTGGTTAGGGTCGCATTTGTATTACCCATTAAGTACGGGATGGGGGGTCTTTAGGCCTCTCTTATGTTGTTGTCCAAGGAGGAACCTTGAAGAAAAGTCTGCGGCTCTTGTCAGCCGCTTTTATTGCGGGTGCTTTGGCGTTGGCGCCTACGGTAGCCAGTGCCAGCCAGCCACCTGCGGGAAGCCAGCCGCCTGCTTATAGCTGCCCAGCCGGTTTTAGCTGGCAGTGGGTATGGGTTGTACCTAATTACCCGCCGGGCGCACAGGGCCATTATGGTTGGGATTGCCGGGTAGCTCCTGAGCCGCCTGCACCTCCTGCACCCCCCGTACCGGGCCCCGGTGACGGGGGCGCCGGTGGCGGCGCTGGTGGTGGCGGTGGCGCCTGGGGTGGTGGCGGCGGTACCGTCGTGACTCCTCCGCCTCCTGCAACCACACCGGCACCTCCGGCAACCACTCCGCCAACCCAGGGCGGCGGCGGCCAGGGCGGTGGCCAAGGTCAGGGTCAAGATGGCGGCCAGGGCCAGGGTAACCAGGGCGGTAACGAAGGCGAAGACATCGAGGATGGCTACGACGGCGGAGATGACCAGGATCTCAACCAGGGTGTCGGCGGCGATGAGGGTGAAGAGTCCACCGTTGGTGGCGGCCACCCAACCACTGGTGCCGAGTACACCCTTTACGGTATTGGCGCTGTGTTGATGGTTGGCGCTGGCGCTGCAATCGTAGTTGGCAGCAAGCGTCGTCGCGCTGAAATGGCTTAATATTGCTTACAATGCAATTTAGGTTGTAATTAGTTGTTTGATTCGCTCCCGCGTTGTTCCAAAAGAGGCAACGCGGGGGCGATTCGCGTTTTCGCCACTGCCGCTTATCCGCACTGCTTCCGCTTATCCGCGCAGCTTCCGCATATCTGCGCAGCTTCCGCATATCCATGCAACTTCCACATTCCGCAGCGTCAAATCCGTTTTCCGATGCGTCAAATCAGCTTTGCGTAACGTCAAATCCGCGTTTCACCGCGCAAGCTCCGCTATGGTGGGCCAATGGCAGCAGAAGCGGTAGCGGCAGTATTCGTACCAGATGCAACAGCAACCAGCCCGGAGGGTTTGACCCAAACACCCGAGCACGGCGACACTGAGATCCGCCCCATTTCGGAGCACTGGACGCAGCGCTACGCCGACGCCCTGCTAAACCTTTTCGGCCCCCCACTGGAAGTGCTAAGCCACGGCAAAGGCGTGTATGTTTGGAACCAAGACGGCAAACGCTACCTTGACATGCTGGGCGGCATAGCCGTAAATGCGCTGGGGCACGCCCACCCCGACTACGTCGCAGCGGTTTCCGAGCAAGTGGCCACCTTAGGCCAAATCTCCAACTTCTTCACCAGCGAGCCGCAAGTGCGCTTGGCTGAGCGCCTGCTGGAAATTTCCGGCGCGCCAGAGGGGTCGCGAGTGTTTTTCGCCAACTCTGGCACAGAAGCCATCGAAGCGGCAATTAAGCTCTCGCGTCGGCTCGGTCCTGGCGGCCTGCATGAGGGGCCAGTCGCCGAGGGGCAAACTCCGCGCACCCGAGTGTTGGCGCTCGCCAACGCCTTCCACGGGCGCACGTTGGGCGCTCTTTCCTTGACGCACAAGGCCGCGTACCGGGAGCCGTTCAGCCCGCTGCCCGCCACAGTGGAGTTCCTGGCCGTCCATGGTGGGGATCCCGATTTTGACCCGTTTGCCGCGTTGCAAGAGGCGTTCTCCCCAGAGGCCGTGGCGGCGAGGGGGCCAGTAGCAGCCCTGTTCGTGGAGCCGATCCAAGGTGAGGCAGGGGTGCGCCCGCTGCCGGAAGGCTATTTGGAGCGGGCACGGGAGTTGACCAAGGCAGCAGGGGCCTTGCTGGTGGTGGATGAGATTCAGACGGGGGTGGGCCGCATCGGCGCTTGGTTCGCCTTCGCGGACAGCGGAATTATCCCTGATGTGGTCACGTTAGCAAAGGGCCTGGGCGGCGGGCTGCCGATTGGGGCGGTGATTACTTTCGGGCCTGAGGTTTCCTCGCTGCTGAGCAAAGGCCAACACGGCACCACTTTCGGCGGGAACCCGGTCACCACTGCGGCCGCGTTGACCGTTTTGGACGTAATTGAGCGCGATGGCCTACTGGAGAACGCGCGCGAGCGGGGGCAGGAACTGCGGGAGCGGATTCTGGCGCTCGGGAATCCAGCGATTGCTGGCGTGCGGGGGGCTGGGCTGCTGCTCGCCGTCGAATTGGCCGCCCCGAATGCCGATGAAGTGGTGCGAGCCGGGATGGACTCCGGGGTTATTCTGAATGCGGTCAACGCGAACAGTATCCGCCGCGCGCCCGCGCTTATCATCACCTCGGCCGATATTGACGCGGCGATTGATTTCTTCGCAACGGTGTCGTAGAACCGCCGCAGCAACCTAGAACCGCGCTATTTTCGTAGCACCGCTTCGGAGTGCTGGCAAAGCTTTTGCTTTCTCGCAGCGTTTTACCGCATAGAAACCGCATCAGGCCTAGCAGGGCGCATGTCAAAGCGCGCCGCCACGCACGTTTTACGGCAATCGCAGCCTTTGCGCCCCAGAATCGGCACTAGACTTGGGCCTTGTGACCCCTGGTGACCTGTCCCAAGCCATAGCCGAGGCTGTGCGCAACGAAATCGCAAACGGCAACCTCACGCTGTCGGCTGACCAAGTGCCGACCGCCCCCATCGTAACCCGCCCCAAGCAACGCGAACACGGCGATTGGGCCACCAACATAGCCCTGCAACTGGCCAAACCAGCCGGGATCAACCCGCGCGCTCTCGCTGACGCCCTCGCCGCCAATCTGAACGCGGTGCCGGGCGTTGCTAAGGTTGAGGTCGCAGGCCCAGGCTTTCTGAACATCACCCTGGAGGCTGCCGCCGCCGGGCAGTTGGCCAAGGCCATCGTCGAAACCGGAAAAACCTACGGGCACAACGATTCCGAGGCTGGCAAGCACATCAACCTGGAGTTTGTCAGCGCCAACCCCACCGGGCCCATCCACATTGGCGGGGTGCGCTGGGCGGCCGTGGGCGATTCCCTGGCCCGCATTTTGGAGGCCAGCGGCGCCAAGGTCACCCGCGAATACTACTTCAACGATCACGGCGGGCAGATTGACAAGTTCGCCGAGTCGCTGCTCGCAGCCGTTAGGGGTGAGCCGACCCCCGAGGGTGGCTACGGGGGGGCGTACATTCACGACATCGCGGCGGCTGTCCAAGGCGCGGCGTTGGAGGCCGAGGACCTCGACCCTGCGAACCTGCCTAGAGCGCAGGCGCTAGAGTTTTTCC
>JAITCS010000134.1 GCA_031282935.1 Cellulomonadaceae bacterium | reverse complement strand
AAAACCAGTTTCCGGTAAGAAAGCAAGCAAAACTGCCAAAAACCTGGCCACTACTGGCAAAGATACCTCAGCAACAGAAAAGCCGATAAAAATCGCGGAGACCACGGCAAATGTCAAGGCCCGCACCGAGCCTGATAAAAACAGCGCAGTTGCAAAGACCATCAAAAAAGGCACCCAGGTTACTATTGTTCAAGTTGTTGGTGCTTGGAGTAAAACCGCCGCTGGTTATTGGATTCTGAACGATTATCTGCGCACTCTTGAGGTGCTGCCCACAAAGCCTGCGCAACCCGTTAAGCCGTCAGCCCCCGTTAAGCCATCAGCCCCTGCAAAATCTGCAAAGCCCTCAACCCCGGCGCCTTCGGCAAAGCCGAGCAAGCCCGCAAACCCGGATCCGGAACCGTCCCTCCCCGTCGCGCCCGCCCAGCTCATCAGGCCCAAGCACGTTTTATTGAGTTATGATGATTGTATCGCCAGCGCAACCGAACTAATTAATGTTCTGGATTACGCGACTGCCCATGACATTGGCTTGATGATATTTCCCACGGGCGAATGTGTCGAAGGGTATGCCCGCCGGGGGTACAACTTGCCGCAGATTATTCGGGAGCGCGGTCATTGGGTTGGGAATCATTCTTATTCGCACGCTGATCTCACTAAACTGACAAAAGATGAATTGGTAACCGAAATCAAGAAGGGCCCAGAATCCAATATCCTGCGCCCACCCTATGGCGCTTCCAACGATGAGGTAAAAGAAATCGCTGCAGCCCTCGGGCAACAAATAATGTTCTGGAATATAGACACCAATGACTGGCAATCCGGGCATACGTCCAGCGTTATCGCCAACTATGTGATCAAGAATGTGCGCCCCACCTCCACCGTCCTAATGCATCTGCAGCATAAGGGCTTTTCCACTGAGGCCCTTGGAAAAATCCAGGCTGGCCTAAAATCGCGCGGGCTGGAACTGTGCCGTCCCGCGTCAAAGTCAAAGCGGCCCACGCCGGTTGAGGTTCCCGAGAACTTCTGCCCCTAAGGGCCTCGCGGTGTAGCCGCCCAGGCTCGCTTGGAGTGCCACGTCCATCGCTGCGATGGGGGCTGGGCAGTCCGTCATTAGTTCAACTTGGCGTGCCGCCTGGTGTAGCAGCATCCGTTCCCCGCCCACTATCGCGCCGCCCAAGGCTGACCAGGCTGCAAGCAAGTCCGTGGGGCGCGGGTCGTACACCACGTCCAGCAATGCCCCGCCAACGTGTGTTAGGTTAGCGGCGATGGCGTCTGCCGCGTGTTTTGGCATGGTCGAAATAACGGCGTCAAAGTCCGGTAACTCTTTGGCGGCTTCTGCTAAATCTCTTTCCACTAATTCAGTATTTCGGTATATTGCCTTGGCGGCGTGGATTTTTTGTTCAGTAATTCCTAACCGAGCGGCTACTTCGCGTAATTGCTTTTGAGAATCAGAAGGCCGCGCGTATACGGCAACCAATTCTGCCCCGAGCTCCATGGCGGCCGCTAATGCTGAGGCGGCGGTGGCCCCCGAACCTAGAATCGCAATCTTTTCTACCGGCCCGTGCCGAATGACCTCCCGTAAAGCCTCGACTATTCCAGCAACATCAGTGTTTTCTGCCAGCAGGCGCGTTTGGTGGCCCGCAAGCCCAGTGTCCTTCGGTATCTTTACCAGCGTGTTGGCGGCTCCCGTCGCCGTTACTAGGGGCGAAATCTCGGCCTGGGCACCTGTTTTTTGCACCTGACCCGAGGTAAGCCAGGGCACGATTTCGGGCTTAAGTGGCATGGTGACGCTGAAACCTGCCCAATCGTCCCGCCCCAAAAGCTTTTCCGCTAACAACGTCGGCAGGTCTGCTGGTTCGACATCTATCGCGGTGTATTGCCAATCCAAACCCAAGGCCTGGTAGGCCGCATTGTGCAGTATGGGTGATAAAGAATGTGCTATCGGGTGGCCCAAAACGGCCGCGTATTTCATGCCGAAAGCCTACCAGTTAGGCAAGGCAATCTTCCAGTTAGGCAAGGTGGCCTTCCAGTTGGTGGCCTGCCATTTAGGCAAGACGGTCTTCAAATTCCTGAACTTTTTGCTCCACTAATTCGTTGAGCCGATCCTCAAACTCGGCGGCCTTCTGCTCAATGATTTCACTAAGCCGATCCTCAAACTGATCCAAAGCTTCCTGAATCCCCACAGCACGGCCCCCAAATCTCCCTGGTGATTCGTCCTTACATTGTGGAGCTGAGGGGACTCGAACCCCTGACCCTCTGCATGCCATGCAGATGCGCTACCAGCTGCGCCACAGCCCCAAACAATGCGGTTCGCCATCGCCCAAAATCATCCTTAGCGGCGAAACAAACGGCTCACACAACTAACGCATTACTCTAGCCCAAAAACGCGGCACATCCAAATCGAGGGGCGTCGGCGTGTCGCTTGTCGGTCGTCTTTTGGCAGGGATCACCCCGACCCAAGTCTAGTTCGGCAGATTCCCGGTCTCCTGCGCACAGCGTTTCCGGCACGATGGCGTGAGCGCCAAAGAGACCGTGCGGCGCCAACCACGGAAACCCCAAAAGGACTCACCTATAGTTCGTCTTTAGGAACGGCGAGTGGGTGCCCGACAGCCTGCCTCGAAAGCCGGGTCTAGGTCCCGATAATCTCCAATTCCACCCGCAGCGAATCCCCAACGGCGAGACCTTCACGCAAGGCGAGTTTCCGGGCGACCAGCAGCAAGTATTGGCTCCTATCTGGAAACACCGAGGTGCGCCAAGTGCTGTCGCAAATTGTCGCATTGACTTTCACGCTGCCGAAGCCGCCCCTCGGAATGGGTAAATCGGCCAGCAAGTCAGACTCCTCTTCGGGCACCCGAACCAACCAAATCTGAGCGCGCCCATGCCGCTGGCTCTCTAAAACCGTATCAAACCAAATCCGCACCATTACGAGGTTTCTGACGCTTTAGGCAGTTTCGTCCAATCGAGATGCACTGCCTCCACGTTGTTTCCGTCCGGGTCGCGCACGAAACCTGCGTAATAGCTGTCCATGTACTCCGGCCACTCACGCGGCTCATGCAAAACCTCGTAGCCCAAATCGCGCGCCGCCGCCACGAAAGCCTCAACCTGCTCGCAGTTTGGCGCATTGAACGCAAGGTGGCAGGGCCGTCCGCTTTTCGCCCCTGGGAAATTCCCACCAATCCAAAACTCAGGCCCCATATCAGTGCCGTACCCAATCGCCTCTGGGGAGAAGTCCTCTTGACGGCTGGCACCGAGAGTGGCCAGCACGGCGTCATAAAAGGCGGCAGAACGTCCGAAATCGGCGCACTCAATTTGGAAATGGTTCAGAAACACGTGCCCAGCTTATTACCCTCGCTCGGCTTTGCGGTTTCGCCTCACCCAGACGTCGCTCAATCAGAACGCTCGGTTCGGTTCAGAATCGGGTAGGGTTTGGGTATGGCTAGTCCTTTGCAGAGCGATCATTCGGCGCACGGCGGCGACACGGCGGCGCACGGCGGCGGGAAAGTGGCGCACCGTTGGTCTAGGGAGGTTTCGGAGGTAGATTTCCATGTGGATCATGACGGCGCTAAAGCAACGGTGACCTGGCCCTCGCGGAGCGGCATGGTGATAAAGAAGGGCGCGACTTTGTTGGCCGATCCGCCGTTATTGAAAGACGGCTCCCTCGGGTTTTCGGCGAAATTCGGTTTGCAATTACGGGAAATGAATAAAGACAAGATTTCTGGGAACAAAACCACGGCCGATATTACGGTAAAAAGCGTTAACGAAGTGGGACATTTGCTGTATTTCGCCGGAACTAATAGTTGGTTAGTGCTAAAGGACGCCCACGGCAAAACCATAGACTCCTACGCGGCCTACTAAAAGGCGAGGTTTGCGCGGTGGGGATAAGGGTTCTGGTGGTTGACGATCATCCGGTGGTGCGCTCCGGGCTGGTTGGCATGTTGGCGGCGGAGCCAGACCTGGAGGTGGTGGGCGAGGCCGAGAACGGCGTCACCGGCGTGCAACAGGCCGCAGCGTTGGCCCCGGACGTGGTGCTGATGGATCTTCGGATGCCCGGTTTGGACGGCGTGGGCGCCAC